>NZ_JAAHBQ010000086.1 GCF_020144665.1 Oscillatoria salina IIICB1
GCAGTTATCTATTAATGTTACTTGAAGTTTGGGTCGCTGGCAGAGTGGTTGATGCAATCGGCTTTTAACCGATTTTAGGTAGGTTCGATTCCTACGCGACCCTTTTTTTGCTAGCAATACGCGGCTTATTTCAGTTTATCCCCCGATGGGATGAAACTTTTGTAGGAAGCGATACTTTCTGGCAAATTATATTCTAAGAAAGGATATTTCTTTGGTACTTTTTATGCTAACTATAACAAAACGCTTTTATCAGGATGAATCTGATTTAGCAAAGATAGTCGAGTTAATTAATGATTGTGAGGCTGTCGATTGTCTTGATGAAGGTACATCTATTTCTGAGTTAAGGCGAATGTTGCAAAATCCAATTTTGGATTTGTCTCGCGATGTTTGTCTTTGGGAAGATAGCGATGGTAAGTTAGTTGCTTTTGCTGATGTTTGGTTGAAAAAAACTGCGGAATTTCTAGAGAGTACTTTGGGGTTTTCAATCCATCCCACAGCGCGGAATTGCAATTTGGAAAAAGAAATTGTTGCTTGGGCGCAAAGGCGATCGCGTGAGGTGGCAAGTAAGGATAAACTATCTGTAAAGTTGCGTACTAGCGCGCGTGCGAAAGATAAGAGCCGCGTTAGTTTTCTAGATAGTTGTGGTTTTCAGGTGGAACGTTATTTCTATCGGATGCAGCGATCGCTACTCGAACCAATCCCAGAACCTCAGTTTCCCTCTGGTTACATTGTACGTCATCCTAACCATCACCAGGAGATGGTTGCTTGGATAGAAATGTTCAATAATTCTTTTATCGATCATTGGAATTACCAACCGCTTACTATCGAGGAGTTTGAATACGAAATTAGCGATCCTGATTATCGTAACGATCTTGATTTTGTAGCAATTTCACCAGATGGTACTTTTGTTGCTTTTTCCTATTGTTCCATTAATTCCGCAGAAAATCAACGCAAAAATTGTCGTGAAGGTTGGATTCAATGTTTGGGGACAATTCGCGGTTTTCGCAAGCAAGGTTTAGCGACAGCAATGTTATTAACTGGGATGCGAAGTTTGCAAGCTGCTGGTATGGATACAGCGCTTTTAGTTGTGGATACAGAAAATCCTTCTGGTGCGCTCCGTCTTTACGAATCTGTGGGTTTTGCTCCTGTTTATAAGAGGATTTTTTACGTTCAGGAGGTACAAGTTTGCCAGCAAAATTCGCTCTGAAAAGTTGTTTGAAATCTTAATTTTTGTTTTTTGTGCAATCTGCTTACTAAAATTATGTTGTTACTTTATCTAAAATTTTTCGATCGGGAAAGTTCTTCTTCTGTCCCAGTTGATAAATCTTTTCCGACTAATTCTGAGCCAAGTTTAACTGAATTAGAAACACAAATTTCGATGAAGGAGGTGCAAAAAAAACTTACTGACAAAAATCAACAAACACGACAAAATTATACTTGGGAAAGACGTTTTCTCCTGTAAGATTTGGTAAGCTGTTCGTTATTTAAAACTTATTGTTAGTCAAAAAAACGATCGTTCATGCGACTGCTTTAGGCTCAAAATAAGCCTCGAGCGCTACTCATAGCTAATTTAAATACGTGACAGCTTAGTCTTTTTCAAGTAAATAAAACTAGAAGCAAACTCGCTCTTTGGCACAAACTCATTAATTCCTATCTACAAAACAAAAACTTCCTAACCTATTTATCAATTTTTATTATAGTTTAGTCCGCAAGGGCTAACTTTTTTTGTCAACTATCTTGTTTTTTCAAATTATGTTTATTTAATAAAAATTAGCTGGTAGAGACATTGCCAACAACGCCTCTACACCAACATTTTCTGAGGATTTTTATTCTTCTTGCAAACCTTCCTCTTCCTCTAATTCTTCACCTTCACCACCTAAACCTTCTTCTTGTTCGATACCTTCCCCTTCAGGAGTAATTTCCTCTTCTGCACCACCACCACAAGCACCGACAAAAAGTAGCAATAGTAGTGAAGCAAACAACCCTAAAAATCTCGATGAAAATTTAACCATATTTCTTTTTTATCCTCATGGAAGTTTCAGTTGAGAAATGGTTAAAATAGTAAATCTCAAAGCGTTTTAGCACCAATCGGGATGATTTCTAGTTGTTCTAAATTCTGCTAGAGAGAATAACTGCGAAAATTAAACATCAGTAATTTTGAGCTATTGTCACTTAGCCAACAGAATCTATTCAACTTAGATTCAGTTAAATTGCAGATAGTAAAACGCTTCAGGGCTTACTATTTAACCAATAGACATTATTGTTCTGCAACCAGAGAGTATTTGTAATCTCTCTGTGGGTATAGTATTTGTAGCAGTAGGAGATTTGCAGTTAAAATTAGGTTAACGATCGCTAATCTCGTATCAATTAAAGTTGCCATTGGAAGAAACTTACCAAACGTCCGATTATCCGGTGTTTCCAAAAAGAACGGTTGCGCCATTCTGACAAGCTAACCTGCTTACTTTTGCTAAAAGCTTCGGCAAAAACTTGCTCGATATTATGCAATAATTTTGGTTCGGCGGTAGAAATATCGAGTTCGTCATTGTGGAAAAAGCTACGTGGATCGCAATTAGCGCTACCTGTCCTTACCCATTGGTCATCAATTAATAACATTTTCGCATGAATCATGCTTGGTTGATATTCATAAATTTCGACTCCACCCTTCAGTAAATCGCCGTATTCTTCGTAAGAAGCATAATAAACAAATTTTTTGTCACAGCGATCGCTAGTTGTTAAGATCCTGACATCTGCTCCTAATTTTTTCGCACTAATTAAAAGCTTGCGGGTATTTTTGTCTGGTAAAAAGTAAGGACTAGCTAGCCAAACTCGGCTTCTGGCACAAATGATACTATTTTGAATTAAAGCTTTAATTGGCGAAGCGCGATAAGTGGGGTTTGTTCCGGGTGTAACTAGAATTAAAGGATTATCGGCGGGATAATCTTTAATCACCTCTTTACCTAAATTAGCGACTCCACCACTATAAGTCCAATGCTGCATAAAAATGCCTTCTAAAACGCCGACAATTTCGCCTTCTAAACGCATTTCCACATCTAGCCAGGGTGCAGTGTCGCCAAACTTATCTACGCCATCCCAGAAGTCAGAAATTCCTGCACCACCAATTAAGACAAATTTACTATCAATAATTAATAATTTCCGGTGAGTACGTCCGGCGTAATTTGCAGGTGCTCGCCAGTTAAACTTATTAAAAAAGCAAACTTGTACGCCCGCAGCTTCTAAACGTTTCCAGTAACGTTTTGGTAATTTTTTTGTCCCATAGCTGTCTACCACTAATTTAACTTTAACTCCAGCAGCAGCGCGTTCGGCGATCGCGGCAGCAAAGTCGTTAGCGCGTTTACCTGGAGTCATGAAAAATGTTTCAAAGTGGATTGTCTTTTCGGCGCTAGAGATTGCGTCTAATCTCGCTTGCTGTATTCTATCTGGTTCGTGCCAAAAATCGGTTGCAAAGCCGGAACTAGATAATGAGTTAGTGATGCTAGCTAAAGCAATGGGAAAGCGTCTGTCTCGCGGTGAGGGTGCATTTTGAACTTCGTACTTGACGGGCTGACGAAAAGCGCCGCGAATATACAGACTGATTAAGATAATTATGGCTAGTCCAAGGATAATCCAGAAAAGCCACTGTAGGATTGTAAGCAATGCTGACATCATAGAAGCTTTTCTGCTCGAGTGTGATTAAAATCGAGCGCTAGAGAATGTCCTTATCTTACCGAGTTTTGCGGCAAAAATTACTTATGGCTAAGGTTCGTTTGGAAGCAGTTACGCGCAGGTTTGAAAATGTTACCGCGATTGAAGATATTACTTTTGAAGTCCCTGATGGCGAGTTTTGGGTGTTAGTCGGTCCGTCGGGTTGCGGGAAGTCAACGATTATGCGGACGATCGCTGGTTTGGAGTCGGTGAGTTCGGGTAAGATTTATCTTGACGATATTTTGGTTAACGAAATTCCGGCTAGACAGCGCGATGTGGCGATGGTGTTTCAAAATTATGCTTTGTATCCGCACATGACAGTGGCTGAAAATTTGGCTTTTGGCTTGCAAATGCGGAAGATAGATAAAGAGACGATCGCTCAACGTATCGAAATTGTCGCGCGATCGCTGGATATTGCCCATCTCCTCAATCGTAAACCAAAACAACTTTCTGGGGGACAACAACAACGGGTAGCATTAGGTAGGGCGATCGCGCGACAACCGAAGGTGTTTTTACTCGACGAACCTCTTTCTAATCTGGACGCGCAACTCCGTGATGATACGCGGGCAGAGTTAAAAAGATTACACGCTCAGGTCGGTATTACTACTATCTACGTTACTCACGATCAAGTGGAAGCTATGACCCTTGGCGATCGCTTAGTCGTTCTCGAACGCGGTCGCATTCAACAAGTTGGTCGTCCTCAAGATGTTTATGCTTATCCCGCAAACTTGATGGTGGCTACGTTTTTAGGTAGTCCGCCCATGAATATTTTGCCTGTATCTTGCATAAATGACAAATTTATGGTAAAAGACAATATCCTCCCTATTCCGGAGCAGATGTATAAAAAAATACAACCTAGTGCAGGAGAAGGCTTTAACTTGGGTATTCGTCCGGAAAATATTTGGGCGAGATCCTCCGAATCAGGAGAAAATCTAGGTAAACTGTCAATAGAGGTAGAACTTGTCGAGCCGCTAGGGCGCGAAACCTTAGTTAGAGGCAAATTGCCTAATTCTGAGGTAAGAGTTAATTTTATTGCTCCTGCATCATGGCAGGAAAGCCCAGGTTCTCATGTAGCTATTCAACTCGATCTTGACAAGCTATTCGTCTTCGATCCAAGTAGCGGCAAGACAGTCTATCCTTAAAGGTAGAAAAAAGTCCAGACCGCAGTTACTATGACGAAGGTCTATACTACCCAAGAATTAATCCAAATCTTAGCAGCAGAACGCCAAGCTTGTCTGAAAGGAAAGCGCCTCGATCTCTCTGCTATTGTTGATGATGGCTTTCCCCTGATTGAAAGTTTTTTCAACACAGATGGTATCCAAAAATACAGCGCTTATCAAGGTTTTAAGGCAGTAATTCATCAATATCAACTAGAAAACCAAGTCTCAGGAATTGTTTGGCATCAGATAACTCTCAAAGGCAACACTTTGCGTTATCCCCAAGTAGACTATCAATTAATGGCGCTTCCTAGCGATTTGGAAATCATTAAAGCTGCTCGGAATGATCTTGTCAATTTTTGGCAAGAAGTTACTGCTGATATGGATTTATATTTAAGTATAAATCATGGTAAAAACTATCAGAAAATTGACGCAAGTGAAATCGCCGGAATTGTCCAACGTACCGAATGGGCGACATTAATGAAATGGGAAAAATCCGATTTTCTCGAAATACTTTTACAACTGGGTTGGGGCAAACCAGAAGAAGCTTTTCATTGGCGGGGTTGGCCTCATTCTGGGAGTGAAGATATTCACGCTGTCAAGCCAGGAAATCAGCCTATTTGTTAGGATTAAAATGTCTAATTTAAAATAATTAATTTTATGCTCAAAACAACACTGCGAGGACGCTATGCAATAATTAAACAACTAGGAAGTGGTGGTTTTGGTGAAACTTATCTGGCTGAAGATCGCGACTTTCCAGGAAACCCTCGCTGTGTTGTCAAACGACTGCAACCACAATCAAGCGATCCGGCGTTGTTAAAAGTCGCGAAACGTTTATTTAATACCGAAGCAATTGTTTTAGCTAAATTAGGTAAACATCCTCAAATTCCTCAATTACTAGCGCATTTTCAGGAAAACCAAGAGTTTTATTTAGTGCAAGAATTTCTCGAAGGAGAAGATTTAGGTAAGGAATTTGCTTCGGGAAAACGTTGGGATGAAGGGCGCGCGATCGCGTTTTTAACCCATACTTTACCTATCCTTGATTTTATCCATCAAGAAAATGTTATTCACCGCGATATTAAGCCGGAAAATATTATTAGACAGGCGGCTGATGGCAAATTATTTTTAATTGATTTTGGCGCAGTTAAGGAAATTACTACTTTAGCAGTTAACCAACAAGGACAAACTAATTTTACAATTGCAATTGGTACTTCTGGCTATATGCCTAACGAACAACAAGGCGGAAAACCTAGGTTTAATAGCGATCTTTATGCTTTGGGAATGGTAGCCATTCAAGGATTAACTCAAGTACATCCGAAAAGTTTACCAGAAAATCCGCAAACAGGTGATGTAGTTTGGCGCAATCATGTCCAAGTTAGCGATAATTTAGCGGCAATTTTAACGAGAATGGTGCGATCGCATTTCTCTTATCGTTACCAAACGGCGGCTGAGGTACTTGCCGATTTGCAGCATTTCCCTAATACTACTGCGCCACTAGTACCAAATTCTACCACGGGAGCCAGATCTACTGCGCCTACAGTTCCACTACCAACTCCTAATCAAACCCAATCTCGCTCAAAGCCGCGAAATCAGCTAAAATTAACGCCAATCTTACTTATTCTTTTTATAGCTGGCGCAGGCTACACTATTTCTCAGTTATTTTCTCGTCCCGAAGTCAGCGAGATTCCCCAACCGACAACTTCTCCTTCAATTCCTTTCCCAGTACCAGAAAACGATTCTAACCCGACACCAGTACCAGAAAACGATTCTAACCCCATACCAGTACCAGAAAACGATTCTAACCCCATACCAGTACCAGAAAACGATTCTAACCCCATACCAGTACCAGAAAACGATTCTAGCCCCAGATCGGAAAGCGATCGCGCTACCGAATTTTATCAACAAGGGGAGAGTTACCGCAAAGGCGATCGTCATCGAGACGCGATCGCCGCTTACGATCGCGCGATCGAAATTAATCCTAATTACGCCGAAGCTTGGGCAGGAAAATGCTATTCTCATAACACATTAACTCGATTTAGTCAAGCCTTAGAAGCTTGTAATGAAGCTTTAGAAATTAACCCAGAAAACGCCCAAGCTTGGACAAGCCAAGCCTTTACCTTTAACGCCACCAGACAATATAATCAAGCAATTGTTGCCGCCAATCGAGCCATTCGTTACCAAGCAAATAACGCCCAAGCTTATGTTAATCGAGGCGTCGCCCAAAGAAGATTAGAACGCTACGAAGACGCTTTAGAATCTTACAATCGAGCCATTGAGATCGAGCCAAACTACGCAGAAGCATGGCATAATCGCGGCTACGTTTTAGAAGAATTAAAGCGCTACGAAGAAGCCCTTAATTCCTACGAAAAAGCAGTAGAACTAGAGCCAAATTTGCAACAAGCAATCGAAAATCGTAACTATTTGCGTAGAATTCTTCAATAAACAAATTTTAGCTAAATTTTAAATAAAATCGCTCTGTTTTCCTATGAATAATATTGCTTTAACTATCCCGGAAAATGTTCAACTTACTGACGAACAATTTTATCAAATCTGCCAAGCAAACCGCTATTTCAAATTAGAACGCAGCGCCAAGGGAGAACTAATTATTATGCCCCCGACTGGAGGAAATACTAGCAGAAAAAACTCCAATATTCTCCTGGAATTAGGACTCTGGAATCGTCAAAACCAACTGGGGATTGTTTTTGACTCTTCCGGTGGTTTTACACTTCCCAATGGTGCAAATCGTTCTCCTGATGCAGCTTGGATACCTCTTACTAAATGGAACAGTTTAACTGCTGAAGAACAAGAAAAATTCTTACCTTTATCTCCCGATTTTGTTATCGAATTACGTTCTCCCAATGACAGCTTGATAAGCTTACAAGAAAAAATGCAAGAATATCTAGATAATGGTACTCGCTTAGGGTGGCTAATTAATCGACAAAATAGACAAATTGAAATTTATCGTCAGGGAAAAGAAAAAGAAATATTAACCAATCCGAGTAGCATCTCTGGAGAAGAAGTTTTACCTGGATTTGTGCTTAATCTAGATTTGATTTGGTGACGATTAAGAAAAAGTAAATATTCTTTGACTAGAATTAACAAATAAGCAACTCCGCAGTAAGATGAGATAAAAGCGATCGCCAAAGTACAAAACTTTGATATAACTATGCGAGACTACTTAAACGAAAACCTACGCTGGACACCAGAAGCCAAAGCAAAACTCAAAAGCATACCATTTTTCGTGCGTTCCCAAGCCCGTCAACGTATCGAACAAATTGCTCGCGCAGCCAACCTAGACGTAGTAACAGTAGAAATAGTAGAAAAAGCCCGTGTGGAATACGGACAATAATTACTTACTTCTTCATCTTGTCCTCATTTAGCTTTTATGCTAAACACTCCTTTGCGTCTACTCGAAACGAGAACAGCTTTGCCGAATGCGCCTTTAACAGAAAAAATCTTCAACTTTTTGCTGATGAACTTGCTGCTGAAAAACGATATCATACAACCATGAGCAATAACAATCAGCAAAAAAAATTCCAATCACAACCCCATCTCGGATTAGTCTGTATCACAGCTTCCAAACAAGTCCGTTATCGAACAATTACCCGCAAGCGACTGCTACAAATGACCCCAAAAGAACAAGCAGAACGTTTGCTGGGGCTGTATAGAGAAAATTTAGAAAGATTGAATCTAGCGATCGATTTTTGTCTGGCTAATTCGATTAATTTATATCGCATGACTTCGGGATTATTTCCCTTCGCAGATACAGAAATAGGTGCAGAAGTGTTGAATCAATTTGCAGATAAATTGCAAGTAACAGGATCTCGCGCTACAGAAAATAATCTGCGTTTAGTATTACATCCAGATCAATTTGTAGTCTTAAGTTCAGACCGCCAGCAAGTAATCGAAAATAGTATTAAAATTCTGACTATGCACGCTCGAATTATGGATTTATTGGGACAGCCGAGAAGTCCTTGGGCGTTACTAAATATTCACGGTGGTAAAAGCGATCGCGCGGAGAAATTAATCGAAACTATTCGTTCTTTACCCGATCCTATTCGCTTACGATTAACGTTAGAAAATGACGAATATGCTTACAGTTCTGAGGATATTTTAGCAGTTTGTCGGCAAGCAGGAATACCGATGGTATTTGATGCCCACCATCATGTAATTAACCAAAAATTAGACAGTTATGAACATGAAAGTGTCGGGGAAATGTTAGCCGCAGCCCAAACAACTTGGACGAATCGCGAACATCAATTAGTACATATTTCTAATGGTAAAGAATCCTTTGGAGATCCGCGCCATAGCGATCTAATTACTAATATGCCCAGTAGCTATCGAGATGTACCTTGGATTGAAGTGGAAGCCAAGTTAAAAGAAGAAGCAATCTTTAAATTGCGCCAAGAATGGCTACCGAAATTATCAATCAAGAGTTGGTTACAGTTTAACTAGACGATTCTAAATTACGAATTTTTTCAATAATTTTCGTAGTAGAATTAGAGCCAACAAAAGGTAAAATTTTAATGATACCGCCTAATTCTTCTACTACAGGCGTTTCGGGTAAGGTTTCTCGCGTGTAGTCGCCGCCTTTAACATAGATATCAGGACAAACAATTTTGAGCAATTCACTCGGTGTAGATTCCTCAAAGGGAACCACATAATCTACACTGGCTAAAGCAGCGAGAACTTGCAGGCGATCGCATAAACTATTTATAGGACGTTGAAATCCTTTCAACTGCTTGATGCTGGGATCAGAATTTACTCCCACAATTAAAATATCTCCCAAACCTTTAGCTTGAGCCAGATAAATGACATGACCGGGGTGTAAAATATCAAAACAGCCATTGGTAAAGACAATTTGCTGTCCGAGTTGGCGATGTTGTTGTACAATTTGGGTTAAGGTTGAGCGATCGCTAACTAGCTTTTTACTCTCTGGATAAGATTCCCGCAACTCTGATAAATTATTAGTATTGGACGACATTGTTAGAGTAATTTAGTAACCACATAACTTGACTAAGATATCATAAAGAATCATAACTATGTAGAGACATTACACGCAACCTCTCTACATAGCATCTGTAGCTTAAGCAAAATTAATTACTACTAATAACCGACTTGAATTCTTACGCCGCGAGGATAACCATAATTAATTCTTCTCTGATGAGTCGGATAGCGACGATAATTATTAGTAGGATTAACAATTACCGGATTAACTAAAACTGAATCCGAAATGTCTGAATTAATCACCGTCGGATTAACCAAAGTAGAATTGCGAATTCTACCTCTATTTATATTCTGTGAGGGAAGCACACCTCGATAGCGCGGTTCAAAAATAGTGGGAACACCAGTCAAAGGATTAACTGGTACAGGAGTTGGAATCGGGCTACCATAAATATAACTGGTAGATGGTTGCCGTACTGGACGGCGAATATAAGTCTCGCGACGAAGAATAATTTCTCTGGCTTCTATAGCTGGGGCAGCCAAACCAAGTAAACTAATTCCGAGAGTAACCGAAGCCAAGCCAAAACGCAATTGAGGGAGCGATCGCATAATCTTAAACATAATCAATCCAGGAAAGCTAAAATTTTAGAGTCTAGTTAAAACGACGTAAAAAACAGCAAAGTGGTTTCAGATACGAAAGAACAATTTCAAAGCGAGTATCAGGCGGGAAAAATAGCTTTCGAGGGAGGTAATTACCGCCAAAGCGTGCAACACTTAGAAGTAGCAGATAAATTGATTAATCCTCAATCTCGGCTGGGGGGAGAAGCGCGAATGTGGCTAATTACAGCTTATCAAGCGGCGGGAAAAGAATCAGACGCGATCGCGCTAGCGCAAAAACTCTGTACCCATCCTCATGCAGAAATTCGCAAACAAGCCAAACATCTCCTCTACATTATTAAAGCACCTCAACTAAAAAGACCCCCAGAATGGATGACGGAAATTCCCGATTTGGGTAGCGTCTCCGAAAGCGATCGCCAACAAAAACGCGGTAGTGGCGTGAATAAGCTTAAGTCTACCTCAAAACCAACCCAGTCAGAAACTCTAGATTTATCTCAAGTCAACACTAAAGATAATAAATTTATCTGGATTGCCTTATTAGCTGCTTTACTTACTCTCGGCGGTTTATTCTGGTTTAGTTAGTGGTTTGTAGTCGCACTGAAGCGTCACCCCCTAACCCTTCCAAAAGTATCTAACCTAAAATTCTCGCTCAACGAGGTAAAAATGCAATCCCAGACTAAAAAAAATCCTCTTTTGTTTATCTTACCCCTAGTCTTGTGTTTAGTAACTTTGCTTACAGGTTGCGTTAACTATGACTTAGGAGTTAACTTTAATGGTTCCCATCAAGGGACAATTACCCAGCGAATTAAACTAGGAGAACAACTCACCAGTTTCAGCCTCGCTGATTCACAACAATGGTTAAATAGTGTAGAACAACGAGCGCAGCAACTTGGCGGCAAAGCCAGGCAACTTTCCCAACAAGAAGTTGTGGTTTCAATTCCTTTTAATAATGTTGAAGAACTAGAAACTAAATTTAACGACTTCTTCAACCCTGAAAATAACCAAAAATACAATTCTGCCCGCACCAAAGCATTAGATTTAGTTAAACTTAATGCTGTAATGCAAGCCAATTCTAATAATCTTCTTCTCTTTCAGCGTAACCATTTGCGCTTGACTATTGACTTACGCGCCCTTGGCGTTATTGCCGAAAAAGGTAACGTTGTTATTAGTCCAGATACACTGGTAGAAATTGACTTTCGCCTCCGTTCTTCGGGGAAAATACGCACAATTTCAACCGCAAATAACGGTATTGTCCCTGAAGTAACGCGACAAGGAAATGAATTAGTTTGGCAACTGCAACCAGGTCAAATTAATTACATTGAAGCTGTCTTTTGGTTGCCCGATTATCTCGGTCTTGGTACGGTTGCGATTATGCTTTTAATCTTGTTTGGTTTTCGCATTAAATACAAACATTTTCCTTGGCAAACTGCACCAGTTTAATTAAACTTGGGGTGCGTTTACTCTGCACCCCAAAAAAATATTAAGCAGTAATTGGAAAGCACTTTTTTTCCTCTAAAAAGCAAATTGGGCTAGTAGCCCAGCTCCTAAAATCTGGTGCCAATTGACGCATTTTTTGCAAAATTTCATCATTAACCCACAAAATTAAAGGAAAAGAAAACTCTTTACTAAATTCATTTCGCATCAAATTTGTTGCTATTAATAGCTCGTCAATAGCAATTACTGATTCTAAACCAAAAACCATCAATGCTGGTGGTTGCTGAGATTTTAAAGCAGTTTGAATTGTTGTAAATAAAGTTTTTACTGAAGGATGCAGCGTAAGTTGTTCGATCGGAAAAGCCGACATTTGCTGCAATCGTTTAACTATTTGTCCGCGACGAGAATGGCGATCGCATTTTGCTAAAATTAGCGAAAACTCGCCTTGAGATAGCTTAATGGCTCGATTTAAGCTGCGAAGTGGTTTTTGATTAATTTCTGTTTTATCTGGTGAATTATATAAGTAGTCGATCATTTTAAGGCTCCAAGCATATATCCTTATTTTCCGTGATTTTTTCGCTCTAGGGGATTAAATTTGTCAATCTTATGTATATTCTTCCATTTAAGCAAGTGGTATTTTTGCAGGTATCTATCCCAAGTCTTTATCTCTGTATTTACTACAATAGTAAGTTTGATTGAAAAGTAAGAAAAATTAAAAAAGGTATTATTAGCGAATCAATACACAAATTTTTGTCCCTATTCCGTAATTGTGGTAATTACTTAAAGATTAATTAAGGAAATGACCGTAAAATTAGCTAAATTGTCTCTCCGGTATGTTAAGAATTGATAACTTTTGGCACAGGAAATAACCACAAACAAACAAGCCCCACCCAAGAGAGGGAGGGGCTTGCTGAAGAAGGGGTGAGGAGATCTGATTTAAGCGATCGCGATCTCAGTCTTTTAGGATGCGTTAATTCGATCGATCGCTTCTTGAACTTTCTGTACTACATTTTCCGGGAGAGGAACGTATCCCAACTCCTCAGCATAGGTTTGCCCTTCGTTTAAACCAAATTCGAGAACATCCTTGAGGGCTTGTACTTTTGTCGGATCGTCGTAGTTCTGATAAGCGAGAATCCAAGTATAAGTAACGATGGGATAAGAGTTCTCTCCCTCTGGATCGGTAATAAAAGCACGAAAGTTTTCTGGTAATTCTACTGCCGAAAGTGTATTAGCCGCAGTTTCCGGAGAAGGTTCGATGAAATTACCGGAAGCGTTTTCCAGCTTAGCAACTTTCAATTCTTCTTGCTGTTTCGCATATCCGTACTCTACATAACCAACTGCACCTTCAGTTTGCAGAACTTGCGCGGTAACACCTTCGTTTCCTTTCGCACCAATCCCCGTGGGCCACTCTACAGTTTTACCAGAACCAACTTGTTCTTCCCATTCTGGGCTAATATCACTTAAGTGTTTGGTGAATACTCCTGTAGTACCGCTACCGTCGGAACGATAGACAACGGTGATTGCTTGATCTGGTAACTCAGCATCGGGGTTTGCTTCTTGGATTGCGGGATCGTTCCAGTTAGTAATATTTCCGAGGAGAATATCAACGTAAACTTCCCGTGGTAAATTCAGTTGTTCGACACCGTCAAGGTTGTACGCCATCACAATACTACCTGCGGTCATCGGCAGGAGCAGCACACCTCTTTCTACTTGAGCGATTTCTTCGTCCGACATTGCTACATCGCTAGCACCGAAATCAACGGTTCCTTGGATAAACTGTTCGACACCAGCACCGCTACCAACTGACTGATAAGAAACTTGAATGTTGGGATGTTGTTGATTGTACTCAGAAAACCAACGTTGATAAAGAGGGGCGGGAAAGCTAGCACCAGCACCAGTTAGGGAAACGTCTTCACTAACTACTGTATCTTCTCCTCCACCTGTGGCTGCTGTATCTTCTCCAGTTTCACCACCACAGGAAGCAATACCGAGAGTTAACGCTAGCAAGGGCGCAAGTAAGAGTTGTTTTTGGGAACGTTTTACAGAAAACATCTTTAATCCTTTCAATGTCTATTTAGCTTTTGTACAGACGAGTAGTAGGTTATAGGGGTATCTTTTTTGCCAAAATTAATTACTTTTGTGCTTAAGTTTGGCAAATTACTAGCTACTAGATACCCGATATTTATTTTCGTAGCTAGCTAAGAGTCTGTAGCATACCAAAAGTGGTATTTAACAGAATATTCTTGCTGTTTGAGCTTTAATTTGTTAGCTGGAAAACAGCGATGGCTGCGCCGACCTTGCGGTACGCTCTTGTTGGTCAGCAAAAAATTATTCTCTGTTATTTTACAGTGAATTTCTAATTTTTTACCAAAAGTTTACCTTCGTTACTATAGAATGATTTTTTATCAAGAATTTGCTTTTTTATAGTAAGCTCTTACTACGCTATTTCTTAAAGTTTATGAAAAGGTTAAAAATAAGTAAATTTCAAGTTAATAAAAAACTTTGCTACTAGAGAATCTTGTTATCAGAAATTAAATATTATTTTAAGTCATCTAGGTTGACGTCATCCTGATTTAGGTTATCCTCCGCGAAGCGTTTATTCCCTGAGATGAAATGCTATTTTACGTCATCCTTCGTTAAGCGAATGATGACATTTGGTAAGGATCTCGCTACTTCAATTTTGGCTGAGGATAACATTTTTCAACCCGAACTATTTGAGAAAAAAGCTTGGGTTTAGTGGTTAAAACCCAAGCTAATCAAATCCAATGTAGCGTTAAATTAGAACTTAAAGGTAGTACGGACAACTCCGACGTAAATAGTGTCATTATTGTCGTTGTGATTGGGATTGAAGATCACGTAAGCACCTGGCGTCACCAGAATATTGTCAGTGACTTTAAAGCGATACTGAGCTTCGAGTAAGTACGAGGTATCGGGATCGTCAATAGCGCCATCTACATCAGTGGCTTTTGGTGGCATACCAAAAATAACACCCAAGACGTTACCTTCGCGACCCAGATCCGGGAAAGCTAAGTTAACTGCCCAAGTCCAAAGTTCGGCATCGTCGCCTTCGCGAAGTCCAGATTCAGCTTCAGCATCGATGTAGCCTACCCAACCTCCAAGGCTAATACGGCTACCGAGGCGCAAGTTAGCTTCCACACCATAGCGATTAGCTGAGGTAGCAGCACCGTCAAAAGGATCTTTGGCGAGTGGACTACCAGTGCTACCAGAGAGGTTAACATCTTCTCCCGGATAGAAAGAATGACCGTAGATCAAACCGATGTCAAAAGTATCGCCCAACCCCAAAGTTAAACGTGCCAGAGCAGTGTAGTCGCCATCGAAAAGTCCGTCTTTTTCCGCAGGGCTGTCGCCATCACCTGTAAAATAACCAACGTCAAGACCTAGGGAGTCGCTAAATTTAATGTTTAAAATTGCGGCTTGCTCGCCACCGATACGATAGGCGAGGGGATTGAAGCGACCAAAGCGACTTAACGCTCCAGAACCGCTACTTTCAAAGTAGGGGTTGATTGGTTCAATAGCATCGTTTCCATCACCACCTGCGGCAGCAATTAAGAAAGAGATGTTGTCGCTTAACGGGGTGCTGTAAAATACCCGGTCGATTATAACATCGTTGCCACTACTTTCTTCAAAGCCCAAACGAGCCATTTCTGTACCAGTAGGCTCTCTGAAGTTAGTAAAGTTCCCTGCGGCTAAACGAACGCGCAGGCGATCGCGTCCGGTGAAACTACTGTCCAAAGTCAGACGAACGCGATCGTTCAAGACAATGTTGTCATCAACATCTGGTGGATCTGTTTGTCCAGGAATATTTTGATCGAAAAAGGCTTTGTCTTCGCCAAAAGCACCTGCCAAGCTGATGATTACTTCCCCACTTAACTTGGTTGTAGTCGAAAACTGATTATCTTCGAGGAAAGCTACACGGGCTTCGAGGTCGTCTACTCTAGTTCCTAGAGTTGCTAATTCAGCTTCAAATTCTTGAATCAGTCGTCGCAGTACGAGCAAGTCTTCTTCGTCAATCGGAGGAGGAGTTACAACTCCACCATTACTTTCGCGAATTCTGGCAGCCAATACCTCTAAACAAGCATTCAAACCTGCGGCAAATTCGTAGCGAGTCAAGGCGCGATTACCGCGATAGGTTCCATCGGGATAACCTTGGATACAGCCGTAGTTGTTAACTAAGTTCCGCAGTGCTTCGTAAGCCCAATCGCTAGGAGAAACATCGCGTAACTGATTGACGTTGGTAATTTGTTCGAGGGAACTAGCATCACCTTCGTTGCTGTAGTTATTGATTTGCTGAAGCAGTTCGCGGTTATTCTCAGTATTTGCCGTTCCTGGTACGGGAGTTACTTGAGCTAGTTCGGTTGTTTCTACTGTGCTTGCTTCCAGGGAAATTGTTTCTAAATTCAGGCTGGGGCTAGCTTCTAAACCAACTAGATCGTTTTCTGGCTGGGTGGTTGCTGTGAGAGCAAAATCGCTAGTTTCTGTGACTTCACTAGCTGCGATCGCGGCTTCACTCAAGTTTGACGAGGTAGTTTTTTGTGCTGCTAGTGTATTACTAGTAAACAACAAAGAAGCACCTAGAACTACAGGAGTCGCTTTTAGTAAATGCCATCTTAGTTTTGACATTGTTTTCTTCCTCACACCTAAAATTATTTACGGGAAAACTTGTTTAACTTTACTAAAAACTGTCAGTTTATATTCCTGCTAAAAGATATCATTTCTTTGTCCCAGTTCTCAAGGTTTATTGAAATTTCTTATCTAGATGTTGGGGGATGGTTATGTTCCTTCAGGTAGATGAGTTTAGGAGAGAGTTTTTGCCGATTTTACTGCCGAGGATGACAAATAAAAAACTGTCCTAAGACTACTTGTTATCAATTATGTGTTAGTTAATGTTATTTCCTAAATAAATTTTCAGCTTTGTTGGTTGGAAGTTAGAGCTTTTCTCACGATTGTCAAGCTAAATTCATCATCCTCCTCAGTTTTTACTCTTCTTTCCCACTAGGGAAGGTCTTAAAAATCAGGTCGTTTGTTATCTAGATTACAGCGATCGCTATGCCGTCCTCGTCCTTACTCTAGGCGGTGAGATTTTTGAATTTAGGCTATTTCAGTTATTGCTTTGCCATCAACGCGCCGAATAGCAACTACTGCGGGAAGGGGTGGATCGTTTGCCCCTCTTCGAGGCCAGTTGGAACCAAGAGGTATAATTCGTTCTTGAATGAATTCGTCGCCATCAGTGGTTTTCAGGGCGAATTTTCTGGTTTCTGAGGCTTGGTTTTGACGCATTCCGTTGTTTTCTCCTGGATGTTGGACGGCGAGAAAGAGAGTTTTGCCATCGCGTGTAAAAAATGGTCCGGTGGTTTCGCATTCCATCGGTCCGATCGCGAAGGGATAAGCATTACCCGCATTGTCACCAGAGGTGGGAATAAACCAAATCGAGTTATTACCAAAAATGCCTTGAATGTCACTTTGATTCAAAGCTGTTCCGTCTTCGCTAAGACGAGTGGGAACGGCTTGGTTATGTTTGGAGGTAGAAATATCTGTCACCATCCAAACATTACCGTTCGAGTCAATTTCCAGGTTGTCGGGGTTAGCAAAACCTGCGCCCCCAGCCGCAGGTTCGCCTCCCATTGCTAAGGATGACCAACGAAAAGTCATCGCGGCGGGATCGTTATTGTCTTCTTCGAGGCGAAAAATCCAGCCAAATTCCCAAGGTGTTTCTCCTTTGGGACCTTGAAAGATTTCTTTGTCGGGGCTACCGTCGCTTCCAGGAGTTCCGGAAGTAAAGGCGATGTATAAACTACCGTCGGGGGCGATGTCGGTGTCTTCGGGACGGGCGGTACAAGTGACACCAGCAGCGTTAGCGGCGTTGTGGGCATCGATTAAGATTGCGCCTTGTTTTTCGAGGTCGTTACCCAGGTAAAGATCGCCTAATGTGGCAAATTTTTCGGCAAAGGAAATTGCTTCTTCGTCGCTAGTTACGACTACAGTTCCTCCGGTATTGCGATCGCTATTGGGTAAGGTAACTAAACCTTTGCCTTCTTTGGCGATCGTTTGCGAGGGTAGTACGGGATTTACTGGCGTAGTCATGGTTAAAGGTATCCATTTTCCCGTACCATCGGGATTAAATTTAGCACCGTAGAGCATTCCTTTTTCCAGTAAGCGAGAATTTGACTTGGCTTGAATGTCGCCGATGGTTTCTTCTGAGACAAACTTATAAACATGACCGCCTCGGCGATCGCATCCTGAATATATTGCTAATTTTTTCTCTACTTCTGCTTTGATTCCTACAGCTTCATGACGAAATCTGCCTAACCAAGTATGTTTTGTCCCATAATCGTTCGGATTGGCGGGATCGACTTCTACCATCCAACCATATTTATTTCCTGCTAACCCAAATACATTTCCGCTTCCGTTTAATCCGTCATCGTTAATGCTAAACGGTCTGCTACTGGGGTCAAAAGCTGAACCATCTGCCATCACTTCCTCTGGGACTTGATCCTGAAAATTTTCTTCGGCACTAAATACGGTTCCCCAAGGTGTCGTTCCTCCGGAACAATTCTGGAATGAACCGACAATCTTGTCTCCCAAGCGATCGTCATAGCCAATTTTATCCTGTTTTGTAAACACTGCTACAGCAGGACCAGTGGATTTAAGGTAATTGTCATCTTCTAAGCCAGAGATTCCCGTAATTCGGCGATCGCGATCGGAATTGGTTCTTTCCCAGCTACCTTCAGCATTTTGACGTAGGGAAATAATCCCCAGACCTAGATCGGTTAAACTTTCTTTAGCTATTGCTTGAATCTGCGCTTTTAAAGGGTCATTATCGGACAAACTAAAAGCATTTATGTTTCCTTTTTGCTTCGCAGCCGCAGCGATAACTTCTGTAAAAGGAAGAGACTTCCCGATTACTTGCGGGTAAGTTTCCATCCAAACGCTGCCGCTAATATATTCAAAATTTACTGTTAAAAAACCTTCATTCTCAGCAGTTTCTACAAAAGACAAATAATCGTTATTATAGCCAAAGCGAGAATTTCCTAATGGTTCGCCCCAAGCCGCGATAATCTGATATTCGTAACCTGGAGGTAGAACTAAATCATCTATGACTTCATACTGCTGCAAAAGTTCAATTTGTTTAGCTTTAGCTAATTTTTCTACTTCTAATGGTACGGGATATTTAATCGGATCGAAATTAACAAAATTTATTTGCTCCGATCCCGATGCGCTAATCGTATTATCATCTAAAGCTGGAGAATAAGAGTTTCTCTTTTGACAAGAAGAAAGGGAATTGAGGGCAACAGTTCCAACGCTAGCCCCGAAAAATAAAAGAAAACTTCGACGTTTAATCGCCATATCAAACTTAGTTTATTTTTAGAGTTTTAAATATTCCACTAATTTTTTTTGAGTAACGCTTTTGAGATCCGAGCGATTGAATTTTCAATTTATCGCGTTATTGTTGAGAATTAGGAGCGGTTATTTTTGCTTTGGTGCAGCTTTTTTTAGGTAATAAATTTTCTTGTCTCGGCAACAAAAAAGACAACAACATTTTGGTTATTTTTAACAGACACCTCCAAAAACTTAACAATAGCCAAACGATAGGATAACATAGGTTATCGTATCTGACTAACTTTATGAATTAATGAAAATTAGGTAATCTCCAGGTTAAGCAAGAGAAAAATTACCGATTTTGAAAGCTTTTTAATTTCGATGTCCGGTAACAATATAAGATACTCGTTGACCGATATTAGTAGCATGGTCAGCCATTCTTTCCAAATGACGAATTACTAGCGCCATCAGAATAATTGGTTCAACGACACCTGGAACATTACGCAAACGCGCCAGAGTATGATAGAGATGGTCGTAAGCGCTATCTACTGTATCATCAAGTTCCTTAATTGTACGTCCAGCGCTATCATCAAGATCGGCTAAAGCAACCAAACTGGTAGCCACCATTGCTTGAGTATAATTAGACATTTGTTCAATTTCTGACATACACTCATGAGGTGGATAAGGAAATAATTTAATGGCAAACTCAGCTAGATCTTCAGCATAATCGCCGATACGTTCCAAATCACGCACTAATTGCATAAAAGCACTTAACAAACGTAAATCTTGGGCTACAGGTCCTTGACGAGTCATCAGACTAGCACAATCAAGTTCGATTTCGTGATAGTAACGGTCAATTTGCTCATCGAGTAAATTAATTTCCTTAGCGACTTCCAGGTTACGTTCAAACAAAGCTTGGTGGCTGAGTCGAAAAGACTTTTCTACCAAAGCGCCCATCCGCAGCACATCTTGTTCGAGACGAATCAGCGATCGCCGAAAGTGAGTTAGTTCAGGATTGTTTTTTTGGGTAAACAAGGTTAAAAAAGTTTACATTCAATAAAAAAATATGCTCTATTTTGATTACTAGCTTAATCACTCTTCCAGGCTTATGGGTAGTTCTATCTGTAACCACGCACCTTGAGTTGTCGGGTGATTTTTGGCTTGGATCGAGCCCCCATGAGCGATAATTATCTGTTGAGCAATTGATAGTCCTAAACCGCTACCACCACGCCAGGAATTTCCCCTTTTCGATTCAGATTCAGGTAAAGGTCGCTTGCGGCTTTTGTCTCCTCGGTAAAGTCGGTCAAAAACATAAGGTAAATCCGACTCCTGAAAACCGTTACCTGTATCAATGATATTAATTTCTACCCGTTGAGTGTCTAAGAGCTTGGTTTCTACCTGAATTTTAGTTTGAGGGGGGCTATGTTTGATCCCATTATCCAAAAGATTGAGAAAGACTTGCGTCAAGCGCGTTCGATCTGCTTCGAGATGAATAGTTTGGCTACCAGTATAAGCAAGAGTTAATTGTTTTTGTTTAGCGATCGGTTCTAAAGTTTGCCAAACCGAGAAAATTAGTTCCCGTAAGTCAATTAATTGATAGTTAAGATATTGAGCGGGATTTTCGCTTAATTGGGAAATATCTAACCAATTTTGAATTAAATCGATTAAACGATTAACTTCTGCTTGCATTCGCATCACCCAACGTTGTTCGATTCCTTCGAGACGATTTTCTAAAGCTTCTGCAACCAGACGAATAGAAGTTAAAGGAGTTCTCAATTCGTGAGTGAGATCGGAAAAAGCGCGATCGCGCGCTTCTTGGAGTTGAACTATCGATTGTTGATTTTCCAGGAAAACACCTACTTGTCCTTGGGGTAAAGGTAAGCTAGAAGCTTTTAATGGTAGGGATTTCTGCAAGGTACAATAACTATTTTTAGCTTCTGTGGTTTCTTCATCAGGTAGATTCGTGCTATAGAAAACCCATTCTTGCATTTGAGGTTGCTGAGATTGGCGAGTTTGCTCGATTAGTCGATCTAATTCATAAGAACGAACTAACTCTAATAGTAAACGCACTTGCTGTCCTGGTTGCCAGCGATCGACATTTAATAGCTGTCGCGCTTGTTGATTGCACTTGATTAGGTGATTCTCTTCATCCACCTGCAAATAGCCGACAGGAGAAACTTCTAAGAGATTTTCGTCAATCTGTATTTGCGCTTCTAATTCTTGACGGTGCTGGTAAGCGCGAGAGATTTCTCGACGCAGACGAGAGAGAGTTGACAAAGAAGCAACTTCAGCCGCACCATCTGCTAGTGTATTCAACATTCGCTGTAACTGACGATTAAGCTGTCGCTGGCGGATAAAGCAAATAACAATTCCGACAGTCAACCCCAAAATAAATGCAAGCAAAGTCATGGATTTAAAGTCATCGATCGGACTTAGGCAATTGCTATCAGCTTATCGCGCTTGTCTTCGAC
>NZ_JAAHBQ010000087.1 GCF_020144665.1 Oscillatoria salina IIICB1
GGAATTAGTTGCGACGACGGATTTATTGGCGCTGACGGGAATTGATGACCCAGAAGGGATTAGTATTGACCCAGAAACACGGACAGTCTATGTGGCGTTCGATGATGATGGTAATAATGGTAGTCAGATTGGCATTTTTAGTCTGTCACCAGTTAGTCCTCTGGAAAATGCCCAAGGTAATCCAACAGGTATCTTTAACTTCACAGGTGTAGATACTAATTTGGTGGTTAGCCCAGTTGTCAATAGCAGTGGCGAGATTCAAGAAGTTGGCGTCTATGTTGTTGATGATGAAGAGGGAACTATTGATGGTATTGCTCCTGGGGAAGATGGTTATCTAGAAGCAGCTATAGAACGAGCCGAGGTGCTTTTCTCGCTGATTTCCAATCTGCCGAATGGTTTCGATCCTAGCGAACTGGAACGGGTTCTAGATTTCGATCCGGGAACGAATTTAGGATTTTTACAAGTTACTAACGGCACGATTAATAGTGTCCGGGAAGATTTGGAAGATGACGGTAGCACGGATGCAGAAGTTGTTCTCTCGACTGAGACTGACTTAGAAACTACTTTGTCGTCTAATGGGTTTACTCTGAATTGGAATGATGAATTTAGCATTCAGGTTGGAGGTGAACCTACGGCTGAAGTCAGTGTTCCTGTGGGTACTGATTTACAGAATAGCCAGCAGCTAGAGGTTATCGATTTACGCAATGAAACGGCTGATTCTTTCCGAGTTGATGCGACTTTGTACCGAGAAGCAGCATTAGAGAATTTTGTCGGTTTGTACAGGATCGAAAATACTGATGGTGATGTGCGCGATCCTTTAACTGGTGAATTAGTTAATCCTGGGGACGATGATTATTTAGAAGCAGCTTTGGCTAACCGACTTCCTGCTTTTGATTATACGGTTCCTAATCAAACAGTGGCGACAAGTTCGACTACTTTGTCAGGAAATGAGTTAATCGCACCTTTCATTGTGGCTGGCGATCCGGTTGCACCATTGTTAGATAGTACGGATGATGAAATTCCCGAAGTTTATTTCCCATTTATTGGTGCTAATCCAGATGGTGCCGATCATATCCGTTTGGTGGGAGATAATGCCTTTGCGTTTGAAGATTTACCCAACGCTGGTGATAGTGACTTTAATGACATGATCCTGAATCTTCAATTTACGCCGATCGCTTAAAAGTTTGTCAAGTTTTAGGGGAAATTATTGACTATTCATTAGGTGAAAAGTTTTTTCCCACAACTAAGCAAAAATACTAGGTTTGGCACTTGAAAATCCAATCTTGATTTAATCCGCCCTAGGCGGATTTTTTTTGTAATTGGGGTTGCTAAAAAGTTAGAAGATATGTTAGAAAGTCTCTATTAAGAGTTGTCATGAAAGTCCAACCGAAGAGTTGCTAAAAAAATCAGGCAAAAAGGTTAAAGAAATATTAAGAATTCAAGCTATTGTCAATCATGTTCAGCCAAAAGGCGAAGGTAAGAATTAAAGCTCAAAAATTTCGAGTAAAATCTATGAAATTAGCAAAAAAGCGATGAAAACTAAAAGAATAACTATTGTATTGGGTTGTGTATTTAGTGGTTTACTCGCAGCTTTTCTTTTACACAACAGTTTAGGTTTCTTGAGCAATTCAGGAAGTTCTCATGCTCAACAGTATTTAAATCAGGAAACAAAAGATTTCGCCAATCGTTGTCCAGAAGAGACGATCTGGATAGGAGGGGGTACGTTCCGAATTGGCGCTGACGACCAATATGTCGAAGAGCAATCGGCGGAAGATGTCTCGGTAAACGGTTTTTGTATCGATAAATACGAGGTTACTAACGCTGAGTTTGCTAAATTTGTCGAGGAAACAGGCTATGTCACGATCGCCGAACGTCCTTTACCCGCAGAAGAGTTTCCTAACCTGAGCAAAGAACAATTAGCTCCTGGTTCGTTAGTGTTTGTACCACCTTCAGGAAATCAACCTATCTTGGAACTGAGTTGGTGGAAGTGGGTTCGGGGGGCTAACTGGAAGCATCCAGAAGGACCGAATAGCGATCTCAGCGGAAAGGAAAACTATCCTGTAGTTCATGTTTCTTATGAAGATGCTGAAGCTTATGCAAAATGGGCAGGAAAATCCTTACCTACAGAAGCTCAATGGGAATTTGCTGCACGAGGAGGACTCAAAAAAGCTATTTTCAGTCGGGGAAATCAATATTCTGCGGATAAAGCTAATACTTGGCAAGGTTTGTTTCCGGTTTATAACGAGAAAAAAGATGGATATGTTGGTGCTGCTCCGGTAGGTTCTTTTCCAGCAAATGGCTATGGGCTTTACGATATGACTGGAAATGTTTGGGAATGGACAAAAGATTGGTATCGCGTTGGTCATCAAGGAAAAGCTCATAAACAGAATCCCATTGTTAACAACAAGAGTGAAAGTTTTGACCCTAGAGAACCAGGTGTAGCCAAGCACGTAATTAAGGGAGGTTCATACTTATGTGCGCCTAACTATTGCAGTCGTTATCGTCCTTCAGCCCGTGAAGCTCAAGCCCCTGATAGTGGTACTTCACACATTGGATTTCGTTTAGTTAAACTTCCTGGAGATCCCCTGACATAGTTTACAGTTAAATTGAAAAAAAAAACACAGAACTAGTTGTAAATTGTTTCACGATCGGGTAAATTAATATTCACGTAGTTTAATCGATCTCCGTCGTTTACCACCCCAAATATACCTAAAATAGGTAAGTTAAATTACCTACGAAAATTGTAGCGTAATTTTCTTTTCAGGTTTGCAGTTTAGCTTTCTTAAATTTCTATTATGTCTCGAAAAATTTCACCGTTTGTATTGGTTGCAGGTGTGGCTAGCCGCAAGATTTCTCGATTCTTTTTTCTGGCAAGTTTCACAACCTTTACCGTACTAGGTTTCTCCTCAGTAAGAGAAGGTGCCGAAGCCCAAGAAAGAAGAGGTTCAGGTAGCGATCGCCCGAATATCATTATGATCGTCGGCGATGACATGGGCTACTCGGATTTAGGTGCTTACGGAAGCGAAATTCCTACACCTAATTTGGACGATCTTGCTAAGCAGGGCATGATGTTTACTAATTTCCATACAGCCCCAGCTTGTTCGCCAACTCGTTCGATGTTGCTCACTGGCGTTAACAATCACCTGGCTGGCTTGGGAACAATGGATCACCGGATTGCTCCCAGCCAAAAAGACAAACCTGGTTATGAAGGTTATCTCAACGATCGCGTAGTTAGCGTTGCGACTCTTTTGAGAGATGCAGGTTATAACACTTACATGACAGGGAAATGGCACTTAGGCGAAAGCGAAGGACACCGACCTCACGAACGAGGATTTGAAAAAACATTTGTCATGCTTGAAGGTGGGGGAAATCATTACAACACCTATGGTTTCTCTGGGCATAAACCAATCAACACCTACATGAAAAATGGTCAGAACTTAGAAAAACTTCCAGAAGGTTTTTACTCGACCAAAACTTACACTGACGAGATGATTAACTTTATTGAAAGCGATCGTCAGGATGGTAAACCATTTTTTGCCTATTTAGCTTATACTGCTCCCCACGCGCCTTTCCAAGCGCCCCAGGAGTATATCGAAAAATACATGGGCAAGTATGATGCAGGCTGGGATGTGATCCGCGCCCAACGCTTTGAAAACCAGAAAGAACTAAATTTGATTCCGGAATATTTGGAATTGCCGCCACGATGGCCAATGGTCGATCCTTGGAATAGTCTCAGTGCCGAAGAAAGACGCATCCAAGCTAAGAAAATGGCAATCTATGCGGCGATGATTGACTATATGGATGAAACTGTTGGTCGCTTCCTCGATTATCTCAAAGAAACTGGGGAATACGATAACAGTATTATTATCTTTTTCTCGGACAACGGTGGTAGCGACCACGATAAAGCTGAAGAAGTTAAAGATTGGTTGGAAGAAATCGGCTTTGACAACAGCTACGAAAATATGGGCAATGGTGACTCCTTTGTCAGCTTTGGTCATGAATGGGCGCAGGTAATTACCACACCTCACTGGGCGGCAAAATCGACCCAAGCTGAAGGAGGTGTTCGCGGAGCATTCTTCATGGCTTTCCCTGGAGTAATTCAGCCGGGAAGCCGAAGTGATGCTTTTACTTCGGTTCTCGACATGACACCAACTTTACTGGAATATGCTGGAGTCAGACACCCCGGTACTACTTATAACGGTAGAACTATTCATGGGATGGAAGGTAAATCGATGCGTCCTATTTTAGAAGGTTGGGCGCAGCGAATTTATGGTGAAAATGAACCGATCGCGTTTGAACTTTACGGTACTGTTAACAAAGCTTTGTATATGGGTGATTGGAAGATTCTTAAGTTAGGCGATCGCCCTTGGGGACGAGGAAACAACGAAAGCTGGAAGTTGTTTAATTTGCGTTCCGATCCGCGCGAGTTGGTTGATTTGTCTCAAGAGTATCCTTTGTTATTGCAACGGATGGTTTCTTACTACAATCAATATGAGCAAAGTGTAGGTTTTGTTCCCGCTTTAACTGAGTAAGAAGTAGACGAGTATAGACGTGCGTAGGTGGGCTACTCTCAGCCCGCCTACGCGGGCTACTTTGTTTCCGATTTATTTGTAGTAAAATATTTGGTAATAAAATTAGTTTTTTTTATGACAAAAGTTGCTCGTTCAGTTACTACATATCAACAACCAAATCGTCCTTTAACATTTAGTTTATTAAATTTGCTGGGAGATAAATTTAATCTGGATTGGTTTCCGTTGCTGGATTTGAATGCAGATTCGCTTTTAGAAGCTGCACAACGTCAAACTGGTTTAGATGATTGGGGAGATGAAAGTTTTCGCTTGCGCTTGCAAAAGTTACTGGAATCTTTGGATCGAGAGGCTAATCTTAATTTAGTTGGACGTTATTTTTTACGTCAATATTGTCTTAAATTGTTGGTGAATCGCTTGCAGATGCAAGCTGATTTTAAACGTTATCCTGAAATTTTAGCAGTTCCTATTGAAAGACCTTTATTTATTGTCGGATTATTTAGAAGTGGGACAACTTTTTTACATAATTTGCTCTCGTGCGATCGCGCTAGTCGTTGGTTACATTTAGGGGAAGCGCTTAATCCTTCACCTCCCCCAAAACAAGCTACTTGGTCAAACGATCCCCGCTTGATTGAAGAGGGAAAATGGATCGAATTTGAGAATTCTCTCGCGCCTAAGTTCGCTACTGCTCATTATATCAATGTTAATCGACCCGCAGAATGTAGCCGACTCTTTGAACATGATTTTGTCGCGCATTTGTTTGATTTTCGTGCTAATGTAAATTCTTATTCGGAATGGCTGCAAAACCAAAATTTGGTCGATGCTTATCAATATTACCGCCAACAATTACAATATCTTAGTTGGCATTGGCGAGGATCTCGCTGGTTGATGAAAGCACCTGCTCATATTTTCGCTCTCGATGCACTTTTAGCCGTTTTCCCTGATGCTTGTATTGTCCAAACTCATCGCGATCCCCTGAAAGTTATGCCTTCAGTTTGTAGTTTAAGTGCGATCGCGCGTAGTCGCTTTAGCGATCGCGTCGATCTTTCGGCGATCGGTAAACATTGGTTAAATCTCTTGACAAAAGGCGTTGAAGATGCTATAGAAGTTCGGGATACGGCTGACGCAGCGAGATTTTATGACGTTAATTATCTCAATTTTGTCCGCAATCCGATCGCCACAGTTACGCAAATTTACAAATATTTTGACTATGAGTTAACTGATGAAACCACAGCCAAGATGAAACAGTGGATCGAGCAAAACCCGCAACACAAGCGCGGCGTACATCGTTACAGTTTAGATCAATTTGGTTTAGACTCGAAGCAAATAAATGACAAATTTGGGAAATACTGCGATCGCTATAACATCGATCGGGAGTGATGAGGGATTGGGGGTTGGTGACTGGGGATTGGGGATTGGGGATTGGGGACTGGGAATGGATATTGCTCACTGGTAACTGATAAATTAAGCACCAAAAGCCAAAAAACCACCATCCACAGCGAGACATTCTCCTGTAATATAAGATGCCCCAGACATACAGAGAAAAGCCACAGCCGCAGCAACTTCTTCCGGTTCACCTAATCTTCCCATCGGTTTGCGAGCAACGATCGCTGCGAGTCTTTCGGGGTTACTCCAAGCAGGTTTACTCAAAGGTGTGCGAATGACTCCCGGAGCGATACTATTAACTCGAATACCATCTGTTGCCCATTCTACAGCCAAATAACGAGTGAGTTGCGCGATCGCCGCTTTCGTCATGACATAAGGCGATCCCGTGCGTCCCGTGACAAACGCATACACAGAACTTATATTGACAATGCTACTATTTTCACCCTTTTTGAGCAGAGGGTAAAACAAGCGACACATTTCAAACACCGCAGTTTGATTAGTTTGCACCACGGAGTCATATTCACAGAGAGTATATTCAGTAGTTGGTTTGCGAATATTCGTACCCGCATTGTTAACCAGGATATCCCAGCGATCGCTCATTTGAGAAATTTGCTCAAAAAGTAATTGGCGATCGCTACTTTTTCCTATATCTGCGGCGATCCCCATTGCAGGTAAACCTTTTTCTCGCCAAATCTCGACTTGTTTAGCGATTTCTTCAGCATTTCTTGCAGCGATCGTCACTTCTGCACCGAGAGATAATAATTCGTTAGCAGTGGCTAAACCAATACCTTTCGTACCACCTGTAACTAATGCTTTTTTTCCTGTAAGTAACCAGCGATCGTTCATAATTAGGGATTAGGGATTGGCTTCAGTTATCAGTGAACAGTTACCAGTTAACAGTAAACAGTGAATATTTACCAGTTATCAGTTTATCTTCTAATTCCTCCTTGTCTCCTAATTACCCAGTCCCCAGTCCCCAATCCCCAGTCACCAGTCCCCAGTCCCCAATCCCCGTAGCCAATTGGCGATCGCGATCCCGATTTCTTGGGGACGATCTTCTTGCAAACAATGTAAACCTTTTCCCACATAATAAGTTTCTGTATTGGGGAAATGTGCGGCTGTCCATTCAGCGACTTCTGGCGGATTAACTGCTCCTGGCTTGCCATAAAGATGCAGCTTTGGTATCTTAGTTTTGGTCAACCATTCACTGTAACTTCTGATTATCCTATCAGTTTCCGCAGGTTCGCCACCAATCGGAATTTGATTAGCCCAAACTAACATCGGTTTGCGGTCTTTTTTCTTCAGAAAAGGCTGACGGTAAGCATCTAATTCTGCTTCTGATAATTCTCGAATTGTATTACTCTGTAATAACTTTTCAATAAAAATATTTTCTTCATAAACTAATTGCGCTCCCTGTTGAGGAGCTCTGAGTTTGCTAAAATCCTCAGCAACTTTACCCATTTTCTCAATTTTATCAAAAGGGAAACGAGGAGGAACCATTGCTTCCATAAACACAAGTCCTTTCACGTTATCTTCGTGACGCATCCCATAATAAAAACTGAGTGTCGAACCCCAATCATAACCCACAAAAGTGATATTTTTAAGATTCAACTTAGCGATAAAAGCTTCCAGATAGCGACTGTGATCGGCAAAAGTATAATCTATGTCTGGTTTGTCCGATTTGCCCATTCCGATTAAGTCTACCGCAATGGCACGATGGTGAGAAGTAACAAAAGGGATTATATTCCGCCAGACATAAGCCCAAGTAGGATTACCATGTATAAAAAGAATCGGAGATCCTTCGCCGACATCAATATAGTGCATTTTAGAACCAAAAACTTTAACGTATTTCGATTCGTAAGGAAACTCGGCTGGTTGTGTTATTCCCATACCCAAAGCAGTTGACGACGGTAAACCAAACAGGCACAAGCATAACAAAATACTAACTAAGGTCGCTAGGTAAATTTTTTGCCTCATTGCATTTAGTATAGAAAAATACCAAAAATTGACAAATTTTCTGTTTGCTGAATTAGACTTTGTCGGGCGATCGCTACTGCAATCAATCTAGACTCGACTTTGTTAGCAATAAATCTTTCTTGACGAAATTACTAACTTCTAGCCATCGATCCTTTTTACCACTATTAGTAATTTTTGCCAAGGGCTGAACCAAACACCATTGCACCGAAGTCGCCTTAATCATAATTATTAGAAACGTCACTGACGAGAAAGCTGTTACCGACTTGGTTACAGCCGTCATTCCTCAATTAATAAGTTAGAAAAGTAGGAAAGGTAGGAAAAGTAGGTTAGTCAAATCCAGCCAAAACTGTAACAATTCTTTTGCTCAAATTACTTGCCAATTGAATCTACCTTAAGTATGATTTGAATATCGTCAAGAAAATCCAAGGTTGTGTCACTCATTTTTAATTGCCAGAAAAAATATCAAATACCCAAGCAATTTATCAAAAAGAACACAGCTAAATTCGTTTAGCCCTAGCTAAACAAGAAGTCAATTTAAGACTTGCTTTAGTTTTTAACCATCACATCAGAATAGCTGTGATGCTATAGCTTGACAAACAAAGAATGCGAAGGTTAACTTAAAAAGCATTCTTGTCTTAGGCGGATAGGCAACTAAATTGCATTTAACGCCCTGCTGGAAAAGATTAGCTCCGATTTGCCGCTTATGAAATTTATCGGTCAACTCACCAAGACAACAAATTGGCGAGCAAATGTGCTGACAGACGGACAGCTACAATGCACTTACCAACAAATTCCCGAACTATTTGAGAGGATTAACAAAGAGTTTGAGAAACAAAGTATTAGCAGCGAAGATTGTCTAGTTTTAGAATGCGAAAACTCAGTACCTTGCGCGCTAGTTTTGTTGTATTTGCTCGAAAAAGGTAATAGCGTCCTACTGTTACCAAAAACGCCCAAAGAAGCAGAACCATTTCTACCCGGATTTTGCCGATTCAGAATTGTTACTGAAAGTGTGAGTGACAACGGGAAAATAGTTGAGTTAACTCAGCCAGAGCAATTTTTGCAGATTACTGCTAACGAAAATTGGCTCGAGGGGGCGAATAACTCAAGTCAAAAACTATATTTGCGTACTTCCGGGAGTACGGGAAAGCCGAAAATAGCAATGCACTCCCACGGGAAGGTACTAGGAAACGTAGCTAACTGCGTCGAAAGACTACTGTTGCAAAGCGAAGACAGAATTGCGATCCCCGTACCGATTTATCATATGTACGGTTTAGGTGCAGGATTTCTGCCCGGAGTAGCAGTAGGAGCAGCGATCGACTTGCAAAAAGGAGCTAATCTGTTACGATACTTGCAAAGGGAGAAACAATTCGCTCCCAACGTCGCCTTTATGACCCCGATTTTCTGTGAAACCTTGTTAAAAGGGAGAAAATCGCCGAGGTGGTATCGGATGACAGTAGCCGCAGGCGATCGCGTGCGCGAAGAAGCATTTAGCAAATATGAATCCCTTTTCGGCTGTCTGGTTAAATTATATGGCAGTACAGAAATGGGCGCGATCGCCGCAGCCAGTCCCAGCGATTCCCCAGAAATACGCGCCCAAACAGTCGGTAAACCGATGTCTGGCGTAGAAATGCGTTTAGAAAACATCAAAGAAGAAGGCAAACCCATCGGTCAACTTTGGTGTAAACACGAATATAGCTTTGACGGCTATATTGATGAAAACGGACAACCCATTGTTATCTCAGAAAACAATGACTGGTTTTGGACAAAAGACTTAGGTTGCATTGACTTAGATGGTTACATTGAAGTCTTAGGTAGAGCCGATCATAGCGTCAACCGGGACGGTTTATTAGTTTTCTTCGCCGACGTCGAAAAAGCGATCGAAACAATTGCCGGAATCGAAGCTGTCGTAGTTGTCTCCAAAGGCGAAAGTCAACGCGGAAAAGGCATTGTCGCCTACTGCATTCTCGCCAAAGATACCAACCTCACCGAAGCCGATATCCGCACCTCCTGCTTCGATCTCCTACCTAAACGTGCAATCCCCGATCGTATAAATATTGTCAATTCCTTGCCCCTACTACCCAATGGCAAAGTCGATCGGCAAAAACTGATCGGCATGGAAGACAAAATCAAAGTAAAAATAATGCAATAAAGAGGTAAAAACATGACTAAAGCTGATGTCTTAGCACAACTGAAAACTATTATTGCTGAAGAATTGGATGTCAATCTCGAAGCAGACGAAATTGATGAAAATGTACCTTTGTTTGAAGATGGCTTAGGATTTGATTCAATTGCTACCGTCGAATTAATTTCTTTAATCGAAAAATATTTCGACGTCGAATTTATTGATTCAGAACTCGACCCAGAATTATTCAGCAATCTCAACGTTTTAGCAGATTTTATTCTGAGTAAAAAAGAAGCCCAAAAAATGCAAACAGTTGCCTAGACACTCTCAAACTCAGTTATTAGTTGGGCTGCCTCAAAAACAATCAGAATAAGTCCAACTAATAACCAATCATCCAAGCTGATAGTTACGCTTCAAAACTCAAAACCAAGTTGGGTCAAAGCCCAACTAAAAAGTCTTGCTTACTTACCAACAACAATAGGAAAAAGTCATGGTTGCAATCGTTGAACGTTCCCAACTAGAACCCAAGCGACTTCCTTTAATCACAAATTATCCCTCATTTCGGAAGTGGAATAAAGCGGCTCTCGACGAGAAATTACAAGACGATCCGATGTGCATTTACGTGCATATTCCCTTCTGTACCCAACGGTGTTCTTTCTGTTACTATAAAACCGTAGATTTAAAAGAAAGACCCGAAGTTGATGGCTATGTAGACTCGCTCTGCAAAGAAATCGAAATGGGTGTAGATCGCTTCGATATCGGCAACAGACCAATTCACGCCGTGTATTTTGGTGGTGGTACTCCTAGCCTTCTCAAGGAACATCATTTTGTCAAAATAATTGAAACTCTACGCAATAAATTTAAGCACTTCGAGTCCAGAAACCAACTATCAGTTGAAGCCGAACCTTTAACTGTTTCCAAAAGTAAAATGGAAACCCTCGCCAAACTGGGAGTAACTCGCCTCAGTATGGGCGTACAATCCTTTAATGATAAAATTATTAAACTAAGCGGACGGGGACACGACGAAAAACAAGCTTATCGCGCGATCGATATTGCTCAAAAAGCAGGAAATGGTCAGTGGACAATTAACATTGATTTACTGAGTGGATTAGCTGGAGAAACTCCGGAAACTTGGGCTGAAAGTTTAGAATGCGCTCTCAATACTGGTGTAGAAAGTATTACTGTTTATAAAATGGAGGCATTTGCTAACACTGAAGTCTACAAATTAGGAGTGCGTGAAGAAACAATTGAATTGCCCGATGACGAGCAAGAAATAGAATTCATGCGCTATGCAATGGAGCGTTTTGAGCGAGCAAATTACATTCCTTGGAGTTTCTTTACTTATACCAAAAATGGCTCTGATGAAAGTAAGTATATCAGCAGTATTTGGCGGGGAATGGATTTTTACGGTTTTGGTGTTTCCGCTTTTGGTTCTTTAGGTGATGGACTACTACAAAATACTTCCGATTTAGAGAAGTATAATGAGATTGTTAATCAAGGTGAATTACCTTTAGCACGCGGCTATCGTTTCAATGGTTTGGATTTGATTGTTCGCGAAGTTTTGATGGGAATGAAGCTGCTAACTTTAGATTTGAAAGGATTTAAAAAGCGTCATGGCTTCAAATTGCAAACTTTGTGTGGTTCGACTTTAAAAGAACTCGCAGACGAAGGTTTTATTACGATTTCCGAGCAAGAAGTTGCTTTAACCTCAAAAGGTATTCTTTTCGGAGATTTTGTAGGACAAACCTTAGCTAACGCGATCGAGAAAGCCTACCGATAAAGATTTTTTTCAGTGTAGCCCCAAATGAAGAATTATTCTCAGTTTCAGCAACTTGATTTGCGCTTTGATTGCGAGCGTATTAGACAAGAAATCGCCCAATTTAGTAACGAAGATTGGCGAGAAGAGAGCGTAGGTAAATCAACGATTGTGCTTGTCTCTGTTGGCGGTACAATTAATCAAGATTTGGCAATTTCTGGTGTGGTAAAGTTAACTAAATTTAGCGAAAATTTGCACTACCTCAAACAAGTTATTTCCGCCCTAGAGGTTCCCGTATCTCGTTCTCGTCTAGTGCGACTTGCAGCGAAAACTGAGACTGCCGCTTATACAGAATACAATTACCATTGGTTTCGACACAATTGTATTTATGTAGCAATAACTGGGGCTGTTTCTTTAACGGTCAATCAAGAAAAAATCTCTCTGGCTGCGGGTGAAGTTGTTATTAGTAATAATTTTCAGCCCTACTCGTTAAGCAACGAAACTGAGCAAGATTGCCTCTATTTGGTTGTCGAAACTAAAAGGCTTGGGGATTGGGAATTGTCAATTGGGAACTGGGAATCCCACTCCCCCCAGCAGGTAGCAGTCCCTCCTTTGCAGGAGAGGAGGGAATCTGCCGCCGCTTCTGGTAAAATAAGCTTGGAAACTGCTAGTTTTGAGGTTTTGACACCCGAAGAAATTGCTAAGTTAACTGAGGTAATTTTTGCGGAAGTAGAGACACCAGAAAAAACATTTCTTAGCCAAAGTCTTGGCGAATTTCAGCGTCGATGGTCAAAAGTTTTCGCTCAATTTGGTCACTCGCGCCAAGGTGAGTTAGCTTACCAAGATTTAATCTTAACCTTTCAGGAGCAAATTGCCCCAAAAGTGAATTTAGGGCTAAGAAAGTCCTGGCGGGGCAAAAATGCTGTCAAAGTCATTCTTTCGATGTTAAAATCGTCAGAAAGAAAGGCTCCGAAGAAGTTCAAGACGGGGGTATTGGCGCGGAAAAAATTGCAAGTTAAACTGCAAATTCAGTGGGATGCTGGCTATCAAGTAGTAGCCAACGCAGCCGAAACTAAGGAATTTCAGCGCTTGCAAAAATTACCCGCAGAAAAGCAAATTTTCGATTTATTTCGCGAGAAGGCAACTATCGCCGAAGTTTGGGCAAAAAAAGTTTCGGAAACGGAAATAAACCAAGAAAAGTTTGTTAGAATAGTACAGAAATTAACGGATCTCGAACTCTTAGTAGAAGAGTTTCAGCCGCCGCAATTTGTCAAACCGATCTTTATTATTTCCGCACCCAGAGCAGGTAGTACGCTATTATTTGAAACCCTGTCTCAATTTCCCGAATTATGGACAATTGGCGGTGAAAGTCACGATCTAATTGAAGGAATTCCCCAATTGCATCCTTCAACCCACAATTATACTTCTAACCGCCTAACCGAAGCCGATGCACAGCCGGAAATTTGCGAAACATTGCAAAAAAGATTTGTGCGTCAATTGCGCGATCGCACTCAGCAAGCTTACCTCGATCTTCCCCTTCAGGAACGTCCCCCCAAGGTAAGATTTTTAGAGAAAACCCCGAAAAACGTGCTACGCATTCCTTTCCTCAAGGCTGCATTTCCCGAAGCATTGTTTATCTATCTCTACCGAGATCCCAGACAAAATATTAGCAGCTTATTAGACGGTTGGCGATCGCGGCGTTTTGTTTCTTACCGCAATTTACCCGGTTGGGACTATCAAGAATGGAGTTTTTTCCTTCCCCCCAATTGGTCATCCTTGCAAACAAGTTCCATCGTCGAAATAGCCGCTTATCAATGGAAAACTGCTAACTCTTACATTCTCGACGATCTCAACAACTTACCTCGATCTTCTTGGTGTTTAGTACGCTATTCAGACTTAGTTCGAGAACCCAAGCAAACCATTACCAAAATCGGCAACTTTGCCGAACTAAACCGGGACGAACATATCGAGAAAATCTTGTCCCAATCTTTACCAGTTTCCCGCATGGCTTTATCAGCCCCATCCCCCGAAAAATGGCGGAAAAATGCCCAAGAAATTGAGCCAATCTTACCCAATTTAGAACCAATTATCAAACTTGTGGAGAAAGAAAATGAATCAAGTTTTGCCTAAAACCCAAAAAGACCAAGCTAGCCCCAAAAAAGCGAAAACCGTCCGCGAACTCGGTCAAATTGATATCTCCGGAATTCGCGAAGATGTCCTCAACTTACCCGCCGAATTATGGGAAAAGCAAGACTACGACAAGCCTAACAAATTCAAACCATTAGGCAGAACCGAACACATTGTTTTTCAATTCGTTCGCGACTACGACAACCACATCGACACCGTTAATTATCCAATTTGGGACGAATGGAAAAGTCGCCTCGAACCAATTTTAGCCGCAGCAGTAGAACCCTATGGTTACGAAAACGCTGAATTTTGCCGAATCATGTTCGCAAAACTGCCAGCCCATTCTAAAATTGCCTTACATATTGACCCCTACAAATCCTCAAATTACACCCACAAAATTCACATTCCCATTGTTACTAATCCTGATGTAGAATTCATTGTCGGACACAAACGCTATCACTTCGCCGAAGGATACGCTTACGAAGTCAACAACAAAGACATTCACGGTGGTGTCAACGCGGGAGACAGCGATCGCATTCACCTCATCTTTGAATACTACGAGAAATAACTCTCCTTGTAAATTCCCTCCTTAAAAAAGGAAGTTAGGGGGGAATTTCCCAATAGCTTGCAAATTCCCCCATTTTTAAGCCACAGATATTTCATTCTAGGAAATTTATCTTCACCATTGAGTCTTGAATTAACTCATTTTTTGCGCCTTGGCGTGAGAAAAAATAATTTCCTAAATCTTCAACTAACTAAACAGCCAACAAATTATCAAAAAATCATGCTCATTTCCTACCAACATAAATTTATTTTTTTCCACGTCACCAAAGCCGCCGGAACCAGCGTTAAAAAAGCCCTAAAACCTTATTCCCAAGAACCAGAAAAATTCAAAATTCCTCGACCAGCCCCAACAATTAATAACCAACCCAACCCCTTTTACGAAATGTGGTCATCAGCACTTTGGCACGCGAAAGCTAGAGATGCTAAAAAAGAATTATCAGCAGAATTATACAACAAATTTTATAAATTTGCCTTTGTGAGAAATCCTTGGGATTGGCAAGTCTCCTACTATCACTTTATCCTCAAAGAAACAACCCACATCCGACACGAACTTGTCAAATCAATGTCAGGATTTGAAGAATATCTCGAATGGGTAATCGCCACCAAAAATCCCTTCCCCAAAGGAGCCACCAAGTTGCAAAAAGATATTATCACCGACTACAATGGAAACATCATTGTCGATTTTGTCGGGAGATATGAAACCTTAGCCGCAGATTTTAACTATGTTTGTCAACTGCTCAATCTCGATGTCTCTTTACCACACTTAAACAAAAGCACTCATCGAGATTATAAATCCTATTACACGGAAAAAACTAAACAACTCGTAGCCGAGCATTTTCAAGCAGATATCGACTTATTTGGTTACACATTTGACGGCTACCATTCGGAAAAAATACAACTAAAATTACCCGAACTAATTTCCGCCTAAACTCAGGAGTTTCCCATCATGCAAGCTAAAGAAAGAGAAATTCAAACCAACTACGATTTAAGACCAGATTTACAAGAATCTCTCGCACATAGTCACATTGACCCCTCAAAATTAACTACTTTTCAGCGTATCATTTTGACAACTGATGGCACGCTCACAGAAATTTTAGAAGCTTACCTCTTTGAAAAAATTCAGCTTGTTAAGTTATCCGAAGGACTTGTTTCAATTTCTCAAGAAATCAAGCCGTTAGAAATTAAAATTGGGACAGAAGTAATTGACCGAAAAATCTTACTGCGAGGTAAAATTAGTAGAAATAATTGGATTTATGCCGAATCTATTATAGTACCCGATCGCCTAGAGAGCAACTTCCGCGATCGCCTGCTTAAATCCCAAGAATCAATGGGTAGACTGTGGTTAGAACATAAGCTAGAAACATTTAAAGAAATCGTTGACTCTAGTTGTCATCCAGCCGGAGAATTAGCTGAGTATTTCAAAATCAAGCCAGAAGATAAAATATTTTCGCGGACTTATCGGGTCTTTTCTAACCGTCAACCAATCATCATGATTACCGAAAAATTCCCCGAAAGCTACTTCAAGAAAAACTTTTAAATTAGAGTAAAAAAATGACTGTACCTGCTGCCGAAAAACTCAATTTAACCGCAGAAGCAGTTTTAGATTCTGCCATCCAATTTAACCATCCCCTCAGCAAAAACCTGAATGAACCAAAAGCGATCTTTTTAACAGGTTCCACAGGTTTTCTGGGAGCATATTTACTCGCAGAATTGCTAAAAACAACTACAGCAGATATTTATTGTCTGCTGCGTTGTCGCGATGCTAAATCTGGTAAACAGCGTCTCACCAACCATCTGCAATTTTACTCGCTTTGGCAGGAAAAATTCGCCGAACGGCTAATTCCTGTAATTGGCGATTTGTCTCAACCTTTATTGGGACTTAAAGAAGACAAATTTAACCAACTAGCAGCACAAATTGAGATTATCTATCACAACGGCGCGCAGGTCAATTCGGTTTGTCCTTACTCTACTTTAAAACCTACCAACGTTCTCGGTACCCAAGAAGTTCTTCGGTTAGCAAGTTTAAGCAAAACCAAACCAGTTCATTTCGTTTCTACCCTCGCCGTTTTCTTTAGTCAAGCTTACGCAGAAAAGAAAGAAGTAAGGGAAACAGATATTCCCGATTTGGCTACCCTAAAAGGCGGTTACAAACAAAGTAAATGCGTAGCTGAAGAATTAATTAGAATCGCCCAAAAACGAGGTTTACCTGCTAGTATTTATCGTCCCGTGCGAATTTTGGGAGATAGCCAAACCGGAATTAATGGTAACTTCAACGACTTCTTATGTAGTTTCCTCAAAGGCTGCATTCAACTAGGAAAATATCCCAAATTAACAGGTACAACTAACATTGTGCCAGTAGATTACGTCAGTCAGGCGATCGCCACTTTATCCCAGCAGGAAACTTCCTACGGTAAAGCATTCCACATCCTCAACCCCGAACCTACCCCTTGGGAAAACCTCTTCGAGAAACTGCGATCGCTAGGATATCATCTCGAAGCACTCGACTACGACCAATGGCTAAGCGAACTCGAAAAACAAGCCACTCAGCAACCCGAAAACGAACTCTACTCATTTCTCCTGCTGATGACGAGTTCCCCAGCCTTACTCGCAAAAAAACCTCACTTCACCCACGACAATACCCAGCAAGGACTAACAAATACCTCAATTACCTGTCCTCAAGTCAACCAACAACTAATTACCACCTACATCAACTACTTCCAAAAAAGCGATTATTTACCAACTCCCCAACCGAAAACCAAAAAAGTTTCCGCCTTTTGGAAATCAATCAAATCTAACGTCAAACGACAACAGCAAGCCGAGACAATTAAACCCGTTCCTCGCAACCAAAACCTACCTCTTTCTTTCGGTCAAGAAAGACTGTGGTACATCGAACAATTACACCCAGGAAACCCCGTTCATAACCTACGCGCAGTCTATCGCATCCAAGGTTTACTCGACATTTCTATCTTAGAAAAAAGCATCCAAGAAATTATCCGCCGACACGAAATTCTTCGCACCACCTTTCCCACTATTGACGGCAAACCAGTGCAAGTAATTTCCCCAGAAATTAACTTCCAGCTACCGATAATTAGCCTAGAAGAACTTACAACCGAACAAAAAGAAGCAGAAATTCGCAACTTCGCAACCAAAGAAGCACAACAACCTTTCGACATTAGCACCGGACCATTATTACGAATAAAATTACTCCAACTAAGTCAAGAAGAATACGTCCTCGTGCGAACCATTCACCACATCATCAACGATGTTTGGTCTGATACTGTTTTCATGCGGGAATTAGTCACTTTATACAAAGCCTTCTCCTCCGAGAAACCCTCACCACTTCCCCAATTACCAATTCAATATGCTGACTTTGCTGCTTTCCAACGTCAATGGCTACAAGGAAAAGTCTTACAGTCACAACTCAACTACTGGAAACAACATTTAAGTAGTAATTTGACAGGAGTTAACTTACCCACCGACTACTCACCAACCACTATTCCCAGCTATCAAGGTGCAGCGCAATATTTGATTGTCCCCCAAGAATTAACCGCAGCTTTAAAAAGCTTTAGTCATCAACAAGGAGTGTCTTTGTTCGTTACATTGTTAACAGCTTACAAAACATTGCTATATCAATATTCGGGACAAAAAGATATTATTGTTTGTTCTCCCGTCGCTGGTCGTCATCGTCTGGAAACCAAGAAACTTTTGGGTTATTTTAGTAATATCCTGCTTTTGCATACCAACTTTGAAAATAACCCTAGTTTGCGCGAGTTAATCAGTCGAGTTAGTCAAGTTAGTTTAGGCGCACAAGAACATCAAGATTTACCATTTCAACAACTCGTAGAAGCGCTAGGCGTACCCAGTGCAATTTTATCTCGAACCATGTTTACTATGCAAAATGCTCCCAGTCAGCCACGAGAAATTGGGGGAATGAGTTTAAGTTTTGTTGACGTGGAAGAAGGAATTGCTAACTTTGATTTATCTTTGTCAGTAAAGGAAACTGGCGAGACGCTAACTGGCATAATGCGCTACAAAACTGATTTATTTGCCGAGTCTACAATTACGCAAATCTTAGAGAATTTTCAAGCTTTGTTAACAAAATTAGTTGCGAATCCCGATCTACATTTGCTAGACTTACCTTTGTTCGTCGAAGCCAATTCTGCCGAACCTTCTCCGCAACTTGTCGAGACAACTTATGTAGCGCCAGAGAAAGAAATCGAGCGAACTATTGCTAAGATTTGGCAAGATGTTTTGCAAATAGACAAAATTGGTATTCACGCGAACTTTTTCGATATCGGCGGTCGTTCGTTAGCGATGATTCGCGTTTATCATCAACTCAAAGAAGTTTTTCCTTGCGACATTGCAGTAGTGAATTTGTTTAAGTATCCTACTATTAGTGGGATGGCAAGTTATTTAAGTCAAGAACTTGCTGACGCTAATGATAAAATTCACGAGAAAGTATCTTCTGCGATCGCGCAAAAAGAAGTTTAAGAAATTCAACCTAGGAAGGGAATTGACTGAATAATTATTAAGTTTAGGCGCTTCTATTTCTATCTAAAATTAAAAAGTTTTTCCTGATTTTTATTTTGGCTCAAATAATTTCAACCCACGTTCCGCATGACACAATGTAGTGCAGAATGTGGGGTGTTACCGAGAAGCGGAGTGAGGTGAAAATCTGTGCGTTCCGTTTTGCAGACCCTTCAAATGGGTGACTATCCGGCTTAGTTCAAAAGTATTAGCCCCCGTTGGAGCGCCAAGCTGCGTAGGAATGCAGCATCGTTGTCCAGACTGTTCGGGTAAGACCTCATCTACTCATATAATTCTTGGCATTAGACACTCGACTAGCACCAATTTTCTCCCCAATTTGGAGTTCTTGTTCCCCAACCACTGGAACTATCAAGGCATCTAAATTGTCTTACTTCACCACTTGGCATTAATCCATATACTTCGTTAACTCCTGATGCGTAGAGTCCGAATCTAACAAGGCTAGCTGATTGACATTGCTCAATAATGTCTGTACTAATCGATTTCATGAATACAGGTGAAAAGAAAAGATCTCTCACTCCCTTTCCCTGAATAACATATATATAGCTCCAGAGGTTACTAGAGGGTACATTAGTGTAGTCAGTTGATTGGATGCGAATCCAATAGTCTTCAACAACTGACATATTTCTAATATCGTTGAGTCTTCTTCTACCTTCCGAAATAGAGTCTTTACATACATCAGTTATGTCTGAGGGTACTTCTTGTTTTGCATTCACAGGAGATATAAAGGAAGTAACCAAAAAGGTTAGAGTCAAAGGTGTTATCCATTTAGAAAACATAATTTCTACCTTATGAGAGTTTTAAGGGACTTAACCATATATTACACAGATTTT
>NZ_JAAHBQ010000088.1 GCF_020144665.1 Oscillatoria salina IIICB1
CTGGGGGAGAGGTTCTTAGATAATCGAAGGGGAGCCGAGAATAAAGAAGATATACATACAATTGTTTGGCTTTTTCCCGCGCAAAAAGATGACCGGGAAATGTTCGCGCAAGTGGGCAAATTTTACCCAAATTTTATGCAGTTGTGCTATTTTAGGAATAAAATTCTTTGGGTTTATAGCCAAAGTCGCGCACTTAAAAAAGATTTGAAACAACTTAGCGATCGCGTCCAAAAAACCGTCGATAATTTAGGCTCCCGCGTTCTCCAATCTCCCCTCAATCTTGAAGATTTACAACAAGATTTAACTAGCACCTTGACAATTTTCTCGATTTATGCAACGCGATTAAGCTATCTCGAAGAATATCGCTATACAATCGAAGTTAATGCCAATAATTACCAAAAACGTTTAGAGCGTTTTCAGCAAATCGATCCCGAAAGTGATTTAGAATTTTTGCGAGATTTCCAAGATTATACCTTTGAAAAGTATTTACCTCAAGTAGTTAGCGATTATAACAGCCTCAGCGCGGGTTTGAAGTTACTGGATAATGCAATCAAAACGATTGAAGGAATCATCGAAATCGAATAAGCAAGAAATAACCGACAGCAAACGCAGCGCGAAAGTCGTCTCAACGAAACGATATTTATTGTTAGCGCGGGAATTGGGACTGCATCCGCATCGGCTTCCGCGATCGCCAATTTTGCTGCTAGAATCCTAATTAAATTAGCACCCTTTATCCCCGAAGATTCTTATTGGCATTTGTGGATAAGTTATTTCTTCGCTTTGGGATTAAGTTTAGTGGTAGGAATACTCGCAAGTTTGATTACTGGTTGGTTTCTGAAACCAGAATGGAGAAGCAAATATCGAGGTTAAAATGTAGGGAAAAATCCCCTCTAGTTGCCCTTCTATCTACTTTTTGGTTCAATTATTTCTAAGACAGATTTGGGTAAGAGTTTATTTTTAAACCAAACTATTTTTGCGGGAACTTCGTTAATTTTTACGCCCGCTTTTTCTAAATTTAAACGTTCGGAAACTGCTAAAATTAAATTATCTCGAGCGGATTTTCTAACTTGAGAAAATTTCTTTTGTAAATATTCGGGTCGCCAGTAACCAACTATTTCTAGTAAGTATTCTCTCCCGTCAGGATGCACCAAACGAAAATCAGGAATCATCACGCTACCAGGAATAGGAATTAAGTCTACTTCTCTTTCTAGTTTCCATTCGGTTTTCGTTTTTTGCCACTTTTTCGCAAAGGATTCTTCAATCATACTATCATAAGGTTTTCCTGGGGGATAATGACTGACTAATTCACAGTTATCTTGTAAGGTGAAATAGCCTGTTTTTGGTTGACCTGTGTAATAATCTTTATTTTCTAATTTGGCTTTTAAACTCCATTTGCTGACGTGCAATAAGGCTGGTAACATTTTCGCTAAGGCTAATCCATAGCGAGTGCTAGGTTTAAATAAGCTTACGGGTCCGTCAATGGTAATTGTAAATCCTTGGTCGGCATCTCCTTCGATATATGCCATTAATTGAAATAACTTTAAATAGCGAAATAAAAGTTTGTATTCGCCTGGATCATTACGGTGAGCGTTGATTATAATATTACTAGCACGATAAAAAATCCCTTGAACTTGAGCTAAGTTATAACGATGTAAAAGGGCTTCGGGCGTTGGTTCGTCGAATTGCGTTAAAATGCGATTTTCTTGTAAGTCGGCGTAAAGTCCTTTAATAATTTCGTCGGGTAAAACTTCTCGCTTGAGTTTTTGAGATAAACTACTAGCTAAAGTTTCCAGTGTTTGAGGACGATTTGCAGGGGTGGGTGTGGTAGTTGCAGCTTGAGCAAAAACTCGCTGACGCAACAATTGCGGTTCGAGGGGTGAGACAATTTCAAAGGTGGAAAAGCTATTTTTGAGGATGTGAGCTAGTCCCCGTCGGGTGCGATAATCAGGGTTGTCTGCTTCTTGTTCTTGTAATTGGCGATCGAGTGAGGCTTGGGTATCGGCGATCGCGTCTTTGAAACAAGTGATAATTTCACTAGCAAGGGATTTTGCTCTCGAATCGATGGGTATTCGTTTGGGAATGACAGTTTCGCCGTTTTGTCTGTTGATTAGTAGTTCGCTGGGCAGCATTTGAGGTATTTTAGGTTATGTTAGATCGACTTCATACACTTTATCGAGCTTTGGAATGCAGACCAGATAGCTACCACGATTGGTATCGACAAGCTAATGTATTATGGGAGCAGGAACGCTACGAAGAGGCTTTGTCTAGTTACGAGAGGGCTTTAGATTATTATCCTCAAGATTATTGGGCTTGGTATCGACGCGGTAAGGTTTTGGAGTGTTTGGGTTATTTCCGAGAGGCGGTTGAGAGTTATCAGCAAGCGGCTGAAATACGCCCAAATGATTACTGGGCTTGGTATAGTCAAGGGTGGATTTATCTGGAAGAATTAGAAGAATACGAAAAGGCGATCGCTTTTTTTGACAAAGCTTTATCAATTGAACCCCAAGACTATTGGGGATTATATCGCAAAGGTGAATCTTTACGCCTCTTAGAGCGCTATTCCGAAGCAATTGCTTGCTATGAGAGAATTCTCGATTTGCGCCCTCACGATTTCTGGACGTGGTATCGTCAAGGTGATTGTTTCCGTAGTCTGGGAGAGTTACAATCAGCTCTGGAATGCTACGATCGCGCTTTAGAAACAAAACCAGAGGATCATTGGGCTTGGTATCAGCGTGGAAATATTTTACAACAACAAGAGCGATTTTCTGACGCGATCGCTGCTTACCAGCAAGCTGTAAAATTTGACCCAGAAGCCGATTTTGCTTGGTACGATTTAGCTTGTTGCTATGCTTTGCGAGGAGATCGAGAAAAATCTCTGGCATCATTAAAAGAAGCGATCGCACTTTACCCAGAAAGATATCAACTTGAAGCTGTATCTAATTCAGATTTCGATAATTTACGCCAAGACGAACAATTTAATAGTTTACTGCAAAGCTAATATTTTAGCCCGCGTAGGGGGAACCTAGTCCGTGTAGCCTATCCTTCAGTCGTCGGAGTTTAGTCAATCGGTAAAATTCTGACTCGAAAACGGTTTAAATCAATAGTAATTAAAGCACCAGCTTCTAGTTCTGATTCAAAGCGACGCAGTGAGTCAATGATGATAGTTTCTATGCTACTAGGAAATATATCTTGAGTTCGTACTTGAATGACACTAGGCGATCGCACTTGTGTTACAGCTAAGATAGCTCCAAAATCGAGGTCATTAGTGAAAATAACGTAACCATTCGTATTTGCCCATGTAATTATATCGCGATCGGGCGCAGCAGGATCTCCCACTTTAGACCAGTGAACTCAAAGTTGTGTTTTTCAAACACTTTTACCCACTCAGGTGAGAGATTCATATCGATGAGAATTTTCATTTTACTTCTAGGGATATTTCCCTTTCTTCAACTCTCCATGCTGCATAACTAAGAGCTTCATAAATGTCTGCTTCTTCAAGGTATGGATAAGCTTGCAAAATTTCTGGAACAGAATGACCAGATGCCATTAAACTAACAATGGTACTGACAGTTACCCGCATTCCTCTAATGCAAGCTTTTCCACCCATAACTTCAGGATTTCGAGTAATTCGAGAAAGTTGTTTCATGGTTAATATAATATTTTCTCCTCTTGAAAAATTGGTAACTGATTACTGATAACTGATTTGAGTCATGCGCTCAAAAACCAAACGAGACATCTGCGGAAAAATATTCCAGTTTTGAGCGTAAGCGCGATCGCTAGCAAAAACAGCTAAAATATAAGCAGTTCGCCCATCTTTAGTTGACACAAATGCCACTTCATGTCTCCCCGTAGAAGTCCAACCTGCTTTAGAAAAGAAATACACATCTTCAGGTAAAGACTCTCCAAAAAAGCCTCGCACTGGGTTAAAAACTCCCGGTGCAGCTTCAAGATTTTGCCAAACTTGAGGGTTTAAATCTCTTGCTAATAAACTCATCATTTCTTCACTAGCTCTGGCTGAAATTGCTCGTCTGGTAACAATTTCATACATCAATCTTGCTGCTTGCTCGGTAGTAATTAAATTACGCAAAACACCGTTAGCAGTTTGCCGCATTTGTCGCTCGCGTCCCGTTGGTTTTTGCTGATTTAAGTATAAAATAGGATAAGTTTTGTGCGCTATATCAAGATTTTGGTAGCCTGCTTTTTGGAAAAACCGATTGATTTGCGTGCGCTTTTTTAGCCAAGTTTGATATTCTTCACCCGTTAATTCTCCCCCCGGTTCAGTATTAGTAACTGCATCAATAATCCGGCTAGCAGCATCATTTTCTGACTCAGTAACCATTTTTTGCAAATCAGTCATTAATTGCTGTTCTGGCGTTAACAATCCCGCTTCTAGTTGTCCGGAAAAAGCTACCAACCAAAACAATTTTACCACACTAGCAGGATATCTAAATTGTTCTTGTTGATATCCGGCGATTTCGCCAGAATTAACATTAATTAAAGTAACTGATAACCCAGCTTGAGTAAGTTTTTTACTCGCAGCTAAACTGACAACTTCATCAACAACAGTTTGTAAGTTTTGACTGGCTTGAAAATTAGGAGCAATAGTAGCATTATAAACCAATTCTCCGTTTTCCATCCTCAGTTTAGGAGTAGGGACAGAAGAAGGTGCTATAGTTGGTGGGACTAAGTTGCGTTCGAGTTTAGGAAGAATTGCGAGAGTAGCGATCGCTGCTAACAATGCTACAATCGTCATTAGTTTACCGAAGATTCCTCGATCGGAAGATTTAGCTTTTTGTCGGGGAACAGATGGGGCATAATTAGATGTAGCCTGAGCGGGAGAAGAAGCTGCTGTAACTTGGGCTGAATTTGCTTTTATTTCCGCTTGAGCAGGAAAAAACAAACTTAAAATTAGCCGCGAAAAAATCCACCAACCAGCCCGGAAAATTAAAACTATTAACTCGCTCAGTTTCGCCAAAAACCACCAACAACCGCGCAAACTTAGAACTATAATTTTGATAATTCCATAAGATACTAACCAACCTCCTTGGAAAAATATTTGGATTAAATTGAGGTAAAATCGTACTTGTTTATAATTTATCTTTGAGCGAGACTTTCGTTTTGGTTTTGTTCGTTTCCGAATTTGAGTTGAGCGTTTTTTGGTTTGCTGAGGTAAATTTCGCTTTAAGTAAGCTATTTCTTGACGCAGTTGGATATTTTCTTGTCGCAGTTGATAAAGACTCAAATAAGCTCGATCTAGCTCCGAGCGCAGATCGGCAATTTCTTCATAAGGACTATACCAGTCTAACTTTTCTTGCTGCTTCACTGTAGCTCAAGTTTCCTCAAATTTGCTCTGAACAGAAACACATCCATTATTGTTATAAAGGTAGTATACTACGTCTTTCTACAAATTTTCTTACTTTCTTGACAAAAAAGCAATTATTTGCTTATTCATATTTCTTTATTTGGTGGCTTGGAAAAGAAAATCCAAGTGTTGAAAATTGCCGCGATCGCGAAAAGCGCAAACGATAGCCAAAAACCGAATTCATAAGTTATTCCTAAAAAACCTTCACCTTTAATTAAAGCTTCCCGCGCTATTTTAACCTTCAGTAGCCACAGCAAAATCGCTCCAATTAAACCCATTATTGCGGGGATAATCGCCTTTTTTTTCAACTTCAAAAAACTCGTAGCTAACCCAACAAAACCACAAATAAATGCGGTAGTTGCCAAAGGTTCGGGCGGAAATTTTTCTTGGTCAAATTCTCCAATAAACAAGCTAGGTTTTTCAATGTTGGTACCTACTGCAAGCTGAATACCGGTGAGCTTAACTATTACTCTTTTTTCACAAGAAACTGTCACAAAAGGAAGAAAAAAACAAATTAAAATTAGTGCAAAAATTGCTGGAGATAGTTTCTTGTTCATTAATAGCATAGACCCCAGAATGTCCGCCTACTTATAAAATACAAAAATAAATCGCCAATTTAATTAACCATTTATTGCCAATTATTGAGCGATCCTCTCAGCAAAAGTTTTCTGAGCTTCCGGAGAACCTATATATCGCCAATGCCAAGGTTCGTAACTAATCCCTTGAGGATTATTCTGAGGAAAAGATAACTCAAAACCAAAATTTTGAGCATTCATTTTTAACCATTGATAAGCTGGTGTATTTTCAAATTCACGAGTAATATCTCGGTTAGGAAAATTCCCATCAGTCAAATCAATTGCATAACCTGTATGATGTTCGCTATAACCAGGAGGTGCAGATACTTTGGCTGCATTTTCTTCCGATCCTCGACGTTTAACTTGAGCTTCAAATAACTGTTTTTGGGCTTTGAGCGTCCGAAATCCCGACACAGGTACGAGCCAAATACTATCTTGTCGAGCAGCATAAATCATCTTCATTAATTCTTTTGCTGCTTCGGGGTGAAGAGACTCAAATCGTTGATATTCTCCGGTACCATAGCTAGAAATTACTGTCATGACATCTGGCTCGGCTTCGGGATAGTGAAAATGTCCATATAAGCTTTCACGATCGCCGATTTCAATTGGAGTTTCTGTTGGTAGTTGATTTTCCTCAGTCGCTGTTTCTGAAGAATCATTGGTTGTTGATTCTAGTAAAAAATAATGCGTCAATAATCCCGCAGCTATTGCTAAGACAAAAATTATTATTAAAGGAACCAAGATGGTTTTAAAGCGGCGGAAATATCCTCTTAAATATTTCATAATCGAGTTTATTCGGAAATTTCCGAACTAGCTATCTTCCATTTGCCATCTACTTGTTCTAACTCGTAGATTACTGTAACTGTACCAAATCCGCTTCTGGCTGGATCGATTCTGCCATTTCTTTTTAATGTTTGTTGTTCGGTAACTTTGACTGTAATTTCTGCGCGATCGCCGTTGCTAGTAAATCCTTCCACACCATCGATTCTTTGTTCGCCGTATTCATAGAAAGCATTATTATTTTCTAACCATTCAATTGAGCCACCTACACCAGCCGTTTGCTCGAATTGCTCCCCAGTAGTAATTTCTGCTGCAATTTGGCGATCGTAAGGTGGTGCAAACATTAATTGTTTGGCTTCTAACCAACGATTAATTAAGCTGAGAGCATCTTGTTGAGTAAAAGATGAAGTATCAGTAGGATTTACTGAGTTAGGATTATCAACTCCGGTTCGATCGGGAAAGGCGATAATCGCGATCGCCCCTACTGCAAGAATACCAATTGTACTTCCCACGATCGCTGGTTTGAGCCAATTAGGAAAATTAGCAGTGTGGTTATTACTAGATTTTAGTTGGGAAGGAGGAGATAAAGTTGGTGACGATCGCTGTTTCGCAATCGTTTCTGGAGGTATTGTAGGAGGAATCCCCTTTGACTGAGGTTGTAGCGCTGCTAGCATTTCTAAAGCGTGAGAATAGCGATCGCTTGGATGACTAGCAATGGCTTTATCGATAACTGCGGCGAAATTAGGAGTAACCGTCGGTGCAAGCGATCGCCAATTAATTTCTCCTGTCGTGCGATCGTTAGGTAACTCTTGGGGTATTTTCCCTGTCAGCAAATAAATCGCAGTCAACCCTAAACTATATAGATCGCTAGCATACACTGGTCGTCCTGCGGCTTGTTCGGGAGGCATAAAACCTGGAGTCCCCACTACAATTGAAGGTTGTAAATTACCCTCAGCACTAATAATTGTACCCACTGCTTCCTTCACGGCACCGAAATCAATTAGCACTGGCATTCCATCCGAGAAACGCAAAATAATATTATCTGGTTTAATATCTCGGTGAACGATTTGCTGGCTATGCACGTAATCCAAAACAGGCAAAATACCCGTTAAAATCTCTTTAACTGTATTTTCAGCAAGAATTCCTTCGTTTTGCAACTTTTTTGTGAGCGTAGTTCCTTCGATCCATTCTTGCACCAAAAAAAACTCACCCTCAGACTCTAAATAAGCATACAAAGAGGGAATTTGCTTGTTTCCCTCTCCCAACTTTTCCAAAATCACTGCTTCCCGCTTAAACCTTTCTTGGACAATAGCAAACACCTGTGGGTTATTCGTCATTGGTTTCAGTTGCTTGAGCGCACACTTTCTCGCCGAAGGAAGATGTCGATCTTCAGCAAGAAAAGTTTCCCCAAATCCACCACTGCCCAAAGAGCGAAGAATTAGATAGCGATTTTCTAGGATCGAGTCCAACATTTGCCCTTACCGTGCGGTTATTTTCAACAATAACATTCCTGCACCTAAGCTGGCAGCGATCGCTCCTCAAAACTTTGCATCTATTTAGCCTGGGGAATTTCTACCACGAATTCAGATCCTTGACCCGGATTTGAGTTACAAAATAACAATCCTCCATGTTTGTCAACCACAATTGAATGAGAAATAGATAAACCCATTCCCGTTCCTTTACCTATTGGTTTCGTGGTATAACATGGTTCAAAGATTTTTTTTTGCTTATCTAACGGAATTCCTAGCCCATTATCGATAATCTTCACTCTTACCCGTTGCCCTACTTTTTCGGTACAAATCCGAATTGTAGGTTGATTTTTTTTACCAGTTAAACTGTTATCTTGAAAATACTCTTCTAAACTATCTATACCATTACTGAGCAAATTCATAAAAACTTGATTAATTAAGCCAGCATAACACTCAACTAAAGGTAAATTTCCATATTCTTTAATAATTTTAATACCGGGAAAACCGCTTTTCGCTTTCAGTCGATGCTGCAAAATCAGTAATGTACTATCAAGCCCATCATGAAGATCTACTTTTTTCTTCTCCGCTTCATCCAATCGAGAAAAGTTACGCATCGATTTAATAATATTTCGGATGCGATTTGCTCCCATTTCCATGCTACGCATTAAGCTGGGTAAATCTTTTTTTAAATAATCTAGTTCTATTTCTTCAATACATTTCTTTATTGCTGGTGAATACTCCGGATACTCCTGTTGATAAATTTCCACTAACTTTAGTAAATCTTTTAAGTATTTTTCCACGAAGCTCAGATTAACTGAAATGAAAGTCAAAGGATTATTAATTTCGTGGGCTATTCCTGCTGACATCTGCCCCAAACTAGATAATTTTTCCGCTTGAATTAATTGATACTGAGTTGTTTGTAACTGTTGTAAAGTTTGTTCCAGTTGTAAGGCTTTTTCTCTTTCTCTAGCTTCTGCGACTCTTTGAGCTGCCTCGCTACGCTTACGGTCTGTCAAATCGCGTATAATGACAACAACCTCCTCGCGATCGCCAGGAATATACCGAGCTTCATAATATTGCCAACATTCTTTTCCTGGCAACATTAATTCTCCTTGCTTTACTTCCCCAGTCGCTAGGCTTTCTTCCAAATAGTAGCGCGTCCATTGAGTTAAATCCTCAGACAAAACTTCCTCAATTTTTTTACCCTTAATATCAATATCCGCAGGGAAAAAGGAATCTTCTTTATTTGAACCAGGGAAATAATCTAAAAATATTCCTTCTTTATTAAGTCGAAAAATTAGATCGGGAATCGCTGTTAAAATCTGTTTATTTTTCGCTTCAATTTCGTGTTTTTCTGCCTCTAATTTTAGCTGACAGCGCCGATCCCGAGCAATGATACTAAACCCTTCAATTTTGCCATAATTTAAGCAATTAAGTAGCAAGCTCAGACTTACAGGAATTTCTTCACCATCCTTTTTCAATAAGCTTGTTTCCCCTTGCCAAAATCCTGTTTGTAGGGCTTGACTAAATCCCAAATCAGCAAAAATTTTTAGTGTCTTTTTTGACCAAAAATTAGTAATTTTTAACTGGGTGATATCTTCGTTTTCACTCAAGCCCACTAATTGGCGCCCAGCACTATTCAAATAAAGCAGCTTACCTTCATTGTCGCAGATGCAAACAAAATCTGCGATCGCTTCTAAAATATTTCCCGATACTTTTAACTTTAACTCACTAGATAAATAGCTATTTGACAATTGCATACAGTTCGAGAAAATTTGGCTCGCCTGGACATAGTTGGCTTGGGTGTACATTTTGATTTATCCCTTGAGTCTTTTATTCAACTCTTTTCTTTGTTTCAAAGCATTTCAGCTTTGAAATAACTCGCTAATTTCCCTTTACTTCGATCGAAATAAGCTAATTTAGTAGTTCCTTCAACCGCTTTTTAGTATTTCCCGAAATTAGCCAACAAAAAATCATTTAGTACCTGGTTTGCTTGCTCGTTGCTCTTGTCTTTGCCCAATTTCGCTTCTCAGGTTTGATCTGACTTTTTAATTTTACCTTCGGTTTTTTTGTGATTATTTTTGGCTTGACTTTTTTGTTTGTTTATTCTTAATTTATAAACATACCAAGCTACATAATTCAGACAATTATAGCAATTTTTTTCCTAATTGTCAAGTTGAATTTTAAAATATGTTTTTTTTCAATTTGTCCGTATCCAAGAACACAAAAATCCCTAAAATAAAGTTAATTTACTTGCGGATTAATTATCCTTGATTAGGAGTTCATTGAAAATCCGAAAAATCACGGAAATAGAGCGATCTTGGTAAACTAGAACAAGTGCTTTCGCGCAAGACAATTTTAGTTTAACCAGTACGACGCTAATGCTAGCAAAAAATATCTCAAGAAAAGAAAGAAATGACTAGTCAAAGCAGCAAGCGAACAGTTGTTAGCAGCAATCCCTACATTGTGCTTAATAATCAGGGACAAATATTAGGACCATTGGAACTAACCAAACCAAAGCATATTCTAGGGAGAGATTCAAATCGAGCAGATTTAGAAGTTCCTGTTGATTGGAACGTAGTTTCTAGCGTCCACGCAATTTTCCAGCAAGTCGGGGAAGAATACCAAATTTTTGACGGTGATGGTGTTAAACCAAGTACCAATAAATTATACGTCGAGAGGAAATTAATTACGCCCACAGAAGGCTATCTTCTCCAACATAATACCGAACTTCAAATCGGTCAAAACCCCAAAAATTTGCTTATTCTAACTTACTACAATCCTAACCGTGCAGGAAATGTTAAAGTACCAGCACAGCGTTTTATTTCTTTAGGTAATCGTTCAGTTTTATTAGGACGAGATCCCCATGCTAACCTGCAACTAGATGCACCGACAGTTTCTCGTCGTCATGCGATTATTGATAAAGACAATCAAGGACGTTATATTCTCCACGACCATAGCACCAACGGTGTTTTTGTCAACGATCGCCGCGCGAACAATTCCACGGTATTACCTCCGGGAGCAAAAATTAATATCGGACCTTATACCCTTGTTTTACAAGGAGATCGTTTAGCGATCGTCGATCGAGGTGATAATATTCGTCTTGATGCTTATAGTTTAGTTAGAGAAGTAAAAGAGAAAAAAGGTCACCTAAAAACACTTTTAAACAATATTTCTTTACCAATCGAACCCGGACAATTTGTCGCTTTAGTCGGTGGAAGTGGTGCAGGTAAATCCACCTTAATGCGCACTTTATTAGGAATCGATCCCACCACAAGCGGTAAAGTATTTTTGAATGGAGAAGACCTCCGCAAAAACTTTAACATTTATCGGACTCAGATCGGTTATGTACCGCAAGACGACATTATTCACCGCGAATTAACTGTCGAAGAAGTATTAACTTACGCGGCTAAATTACGACTACCTCCCGATATCGATCTCAAAAATATAGTCGAAAAAACTGTCAGTCAAGTTGAAATATCTCATCGCCGAAATACACTCGTGAGTCAATTAAGTGGCGGTCAGCGCAAACGAGTTAGTATTGGTGTAGAATTACTTGCCGATCCCAAATTATTTTTCCTTGATGAACCCACATCCGGACTAGATCCCGGTTTAGACAAAAAAATGATGTTATTGTTACGGAAATTAGCGGATCAAGGAAGGACAATTATCTTAGTTACCCACGCCACAACCAATATAACATTATGCGATCGCATTGTCTTTCTCGGTCAAGGTGGAAAATTATGTTATTTTGGACTACCCCAAGAAGCAATTTCCTTTTTCGGCATTTCTAGTGGTGATTTCGCCGATATTTATAATTTTTTAGAAGATCCCAGCCAAGTAGATGACGCCACCAATAACTTTCGCAACTCTAACCACTACCAGCGTTATATCAGCGATCGCCTCAGTTTTGCCAGCCAGCAACCAGGAGATTCCCCACCCCAAAAAGTGCGGCGATCGTTTTTTCCACAACTTATTCTTTTAACCCAACGTTACTGTCAATTAATTATTCGCGATCCCGTTAACTTAGTTTTAAACTTATTAACAGCACCAATTGGAATCTTCTTAATTACCTTCGCCATTCGCGACCAAGAACCATTTATTTTAGGTACTGAAGATGACCCTAGTTTAGCACCTTTAGCCTTGCGCGTTTTATTTGTTTTTACCTCTGCGGCAATTTGGGTCGGACTTTCTAGTTCTTTACAAGAAATTGTCAAAGAATCAGCAATTTATCTACGAGAACGACTAGTAAATTTAGGCTTATTTGCTTATCTTGGTTCAAAAGCAATTGTTCTTGGTGGATTAGCCATTTTACAAAGTATGCTCGTAGTTCTAGTTATTCTTCTCGGCTTTGCATCACCCGAACCAGATTTAATTCCTTGGTTTCTCGGATTAGAAATAACTACTTTTTTGACTTTATTTACTTCGATTTCCTTGGGATTAATGGTATCAGCAATTGTCAAAAATAGTTCCCAAGCAAATAGCGCCTTACCTTTATTATTATTACCCCAAATAATCTTTGCTGGCGTATTATTCAAAATGGAAGGCGTAGGCAAAATAATCTCTTGGTTAATGTTAAGTCGTTGGTCAGTAGCAGCCTACGGAAGTTTAGTTAACGTCAATAGTTTAGTTCCAGAAGCTCAAATATTACCTGATGGTAGCACAATTCCCCTACCATTTGAAACCACGCCAATTTACGATCCAACTTGGAAAAACTTAGGTTTAAACTGGGGAATTTTAATCTTACACGCAGTTATTTATTTAGCAATAACTTGGGTAGTTCAAAAGTGGAAAGATATCTTTTAATTCTGCATAAATATCTAGAAAAATCTTTTTTAGGATTAAGCCGACTGAAAACCACAAACAACCTAAATCGCGAATTAATTTGCCATTTATTATTCTGTTTCTACCCGATCGTTTAATCTAAAAAGTATGCTTAATTTCAAACGCCAACTTCCGCAAGCAAAGCTTGCATTTGCGACCAACTTAGTCCTTTTTGAATGTAATCAGGTACATGAGGATTAAAAGGACTTTTCGCCCTATCTACCCGGATAATTTTTGCCGTATCTGGCAATATAGGAACATCCGGATCGAAAGCAGTTGGACGCATTAAAGAACTAGAAAAACCTTTAAAAATAGCAATTTTATCTTCTTCGCCAGCAATTTCAGCACAAATAATCAAAACCTCTTGGGGACGTTTAATCGTGTAGGCTTCGAGACGTTTACCAATCAATTGATTCATCTTGATATTTTGGCGATCGCCACTTTCTTCTCCGGTGAATTGTCGATTGCTAAAAATCAAGATTAGCAATCCGAGAATCTACTAACTTTATTTTCTATTGTTCCATTGCAATGCGTCCTTGTTTACCCAATCTAATTAAAACAAAATAGGCAAAATAAACCACATAAACAATCAATCCCATCATTCCGATAAAGCCGAGGAAACCTGGTGTCGAATCAGCATGAAAAATTTGTTTATAAACTAAAGGCGCTTCCGTCCAAACTAAACAGAAAGGAGTTTTTACCGCTCCTTCGGAAAAACCACAAGGTAAAAAAGGGATAAAAAATAAAGCTCCGATAATACAGTAAATAGTCACTGCCCAACGCCACGCAGTCAGCATTAATTTTAAAGCGCTGCGAGGCATATCAGCAATTTCTTCATTAATATCCACCCAAAACCACAGAGAAATCGGAATCAAAATCCGAGCCGAAAAACTACTGAGAAAACCAATTTGCCACTGAGGAATCAGCAAATAAACTGTAATCATCAGTAGACTAGCAACACGCCAGTAAATAATTAACAAACGTACAATCGCATCAGAGCGACGGACTAACGCCCAAATTGTCAACCCAAGGGGAACAATAACCGTAAATAATACTGCCAAACGATAATCCATCCAAACCAGCGATCGAAACCAGAGTCCCTCTTCCATTACTTTCTGCTCTAAGCACCATTAAATTATTTTAAAGGTAATTGCCACTGTATCGTCCAACATTGAGGAGAGCGAGTAGCGATCGCCAAAATCTCTTGAGAAAACAAAAAGCAGTTGAAATCTCCTCTCAAAGATTTCAACTGCTGTGGGATTAACTTGAAACACTTTTAGCTCAAGCTCTTACTCAGCAAGCAACCAACCTCTAGTCTTCATACACGCGACACTCAGCAGCTTCAGGATTCTCATCACAGTATTGTTGCAGAGAATTTCTCTTTGGCTGCTTTTCCTTTTGATGCGCTGCTTCCGCTTGCAATTCTTCCACAGCATCCCAAGCAGCAGCACATTCAGCAGACTCAGATCCCTGAGTTCCACAAACGTTTTTAGCTTCCTGGCGTTCTTGTTCGATTTGTTCTTGTATGTTGCTCATGCTTATTCTTGTCCGAATTACTGGTTATTTACAAGAAGTTTTGCTAGTTTAGACCATTTTTTGTGATTTTACCAATGCTAAAATCTAGCATCGAGCGGCAGAGTTTTTGCCTAATCCCGGTCAGGTATTGTTTCGGCTTTACTCGTACTCGGCTCACTGGAGAGCGATTTTCCCTAACAGAGTTACCAACTTAACTGTTGGCACTAAGCAATACCGACTCGCTGCCCTGATTCTATCATTAGCGAATAGCTAGCCTGCTCTGTACCAAGTTGTAAACCTTTGTCCAGATTGCAGTTTTGACCACACTCTTGTCTAGTGAGTCTCGTTAAGATTAAATTAAGCTTCAATTGACTTATTTTTAGTTTCCTTACTTGAAAACTCATCAGCCGATTAACTTAATTTGCCAATGGCTAGTCAGATCCAATGGATAAATGCCTTATCAACCCGTGCTTCTCTCGAAGCAGCAGTCAAAGAAGTAGTTACCCGTATTCAGCAGTCTTTATCTGCTCCACCTGAGTTGGGTATCGTTTTTATCTCGTCAGCTTATGCTAGTGACTATTCTCGTCTTGTCCCCTTACTCATCGAAGAATTACCTTTACCAGTCTTGATTGGTTGCGGCGGTGCGGGGATTATAGGGATGAATGAGCCAACTCAGGTTTTGGAAGTTGAAGGAAATCCTGCGTTGAGCTTGAGCGTAGCCCATTTACCAGAAGTAACCGTACAGCCTTTCCATCTTTTAGAAGAAGATTTACCGGATCTTGATAGTCCACCTGATGCTTGGGTGAATGTAGTCGGAATTTCTCCCGAAGCGCAACCGCAATTCATTTTGCTCTGCGATCCCTTTTCCGCAAAAATTAACGATCTCATTGCGGGATTAGATTTTGCTTATCCAGGGTCAGTTAAAGTCGGAGGATTAGCTAGTGCGACAGCAATGGGCATTCATCAAAGTGCTTTATTTTATTACACTCAGGGAATGGCGCTTACTGATTCTCTACGAACAGAAGGCACTATTGGCGTAGCTTTAAGTGGCAAAATTGTTTTAGAAACAATTGTTGCTCAAGGTTGTCGTCCTATTGGTTCGGTTTATCAAATTGCTCAAGGAGAAAAAAATATTGTCATCGAATTGGCGCAAGCAAATAATTTACAAGCAAATTCTCGCCCTCCTTTGACAGTGCTGCAAGAGCTTATCCAAAATTTGAGCGAGTCCGATCGCCAATTAGCTCAACATTCTTTATTTGTGGGTATTGTCAGAGACGAATTTAAATTAGAGTTAGGGCAAGGAGATTTTTTAATCCGTAATTTGCTGGGAGTAGATCCGAGATTAGGCGCGATCGCGATCGGCGATACTGTTCGTCCAGGTCAACGTCTTCAATTTCATTTACGAGATGCGAAAACTTCTGCTGAAGATTTGCGATTGCTACTTCAGCGCTATCAGCAAGAAAAAGGTTCTTCTGGGTCTGCTGTTGGTGCTTTAATGTTTTCTTGTCTGGGACGAGGAGAAGGTCTTTATGGAAAACCGAATTTTGATTCTAACTTGTTTCGCTACTATCTCAAAGATATTCAATTAGGTGGTTTTTTTTGTAATGGTGAAATAGGTCCAGTTGGCGATCGCACTTTTCTCCACGGCTATACTTCTGCTTTTGGTATTTTACGTCAACCTTAAAACCATAATTTGGCTTGGTTGTCAATCAAAGCAGGTTTACCGTTTCGATCTTGAGCGCTAAATTTCTCGAAGTAGTCACGAACTGCGGCTGGAAACTGTGGAAAACTAAAGCTCGCATCACCAGCAGCAAGATCGGCCCAAAAATAACGTAACTCTGGAGCAAATTGTTCTGCTTCTGCCTGAGATAAGTTTAAAGGAGGAGCAGTTAACATTTTCAGCATAAACTGATAAGAGCGATCGCCCATCCATTCTCGCGATGTCTCTAACAAGTTTTCCCAACCTGGTAAGTCTTTAACTCGGTATGAGTTAATTTCTAACTTGGTTTTCCCCTGACTATCGGTTTCCAACTCCAAAACTCGATAAGGGTGAGGATAACTAACTAACGAACCTGTCGTAATCTCGTACAATCCCTCTTCCTCCGCAATATCCTGAACGTGCAGATGTCCTGTAAATACCAATTTCACCTGATATTTTCGTAACATCTGAAGCAAGACAGAAGCATTGTCCAGCAGATAACGTCTTCCCAGAGGATGCTTTGACTGACCGGGAAGATGTTCGATCAGATTGTGGTGAATCATTACGAGAATCAACTTGTGGGAAAATTGTTCAAGCACTTCCTCCAACCAAGTTAACTGGATTTCATCGACAACTCCCAACTGTTTCCCTTCTGCATCGAAATTATTAGAATTAAGAGCAATAAGTTGTACTCCAGGCAACAATTCGCAAGTGTAATAATGTAAATTCGGATTCTGATAACCGCAATCGGGGTAATACAAAGGAAAATCCTTCCACGCGATCGCGCCATCGTTACTTTCTACCACAGGAACATCATGATTTCCCGGAACCAGATAAACTGGAAAAGGTAACTCTTTCAACCGTTGTGCTAACCAACGATGATTTTCCGGTTCTCCATCCTGAGTTAAATCGCCTGGAATCAACAGAAAATCTAAATTCAGTTGTTGTAAATGTTCGAGAACAGTTTCTAGTGCGGGAATACTCACTTCTACCAGATGAAAACGTGTAGAATTGCTCCACATCGTTTCCTGGAGAGCAATATGCAGATCGCTCGCTACACCAAAGCGAAAATTTAGACTCATACAGTTATAGTTACCAATTTTTTAGACCAAAATCGCAGAAATCATTCTCCAGTCTAGAGCTAAACAATTTCAGTTTGCCTATCCCAACTAGCCAAATTTTATTCAAGGAGGTCTAAATTTGCCAAGAGTTCGAGTACGTCAGCACGTCAATCCACTGAGTAAACCATATCAAATTCCTGTAAATCCGCCAGATTGGGAAAAAGTTTACACTAATCCCCACCATCCCTTACATCTCGATCTCGGTTGTGGTTGGGGAGAGTTTTTGTTACAAATGGCTCAGATCCAACCTGATGTTAATTTTCTGGGTTTAGAAATTCGCGAACCTTTAGTCGAAAAAGCTTGTTTTCAGCGAGATGAGTTGAGTTTAACCAATCTCCACTTCATTTTTACCAACGCTAATACTTCATTAGCAGTTTTACTGAAATCTTTACCAACAGGCGTTTTACAGCGCATCTCTATTCAATTTCCTGACCCTTGGTTCAAGAAAAGACATCAAAAACGGCGGATAGTCCAACCAGAATTAGTAGATATTCTCGCACAGTATCTAGCAGATAGGGGAATCATCTTTTTACAATCCGATGTAAAATCAGTAGCAGAAGAAATGCGCGATCGCTTTCAGGAACATCCTAGTTTTGTCTCGCAGCACAGTCAAACTTGGTTAGATAACAATCCTTTCCCCGTAGCTACTGAACGCGAAAATTTGACACTCTCTCGTAACGAACCTGTTTATCGCGTCTTGTTCCACAAACAATGTTAAGCGCGATCGTCACCAGAATTAAACTTCATGCTCAAATCTAACCAAGAAGAGCGAGTAATGGGTGCGCTCGTGGAAATATAATCTACACCTGTTTGAGCAACTTCGCGGAGATTCTCTAAAGTAATGTTACCCGACGCTTCAATTTTAACTTGCAGATTAGCGTCGCGAATAAGCTCTACTGCTCGATACATTAGCTCACAGCTCATGTTATCGAGCATAATTATATCCGCATCCTGTTTCAGCGCTTCTTCTACCTCAGCTAAAGTCGTGGTTTCCACCTCAATACTTAGAGGATAAGGAATCGAAGCACGAATTTTAGCGATCGCTTCTTTAATCCCACCAGCAGCTTGAATATGATTATCTTTAATCATCACTGCATCATCTAATCCTAGACGGTGGTTGAGCGCTCCTCCTAATTGAGTTGCGTATTTCTCCAAAATTCGTAAACCCGGAGTAGTCTTGCGGGTATCCACCAACTTAGTCGGAAGATCGGCAATTTTTTCTACATACTCGCTCGTCAAAGTCGCAATCCCACTCATTCGCATCGTTAAGTTAAGAGCAACCCTCTCACCCATCAGTAAAGCATCAATTGGACCGTGGAGCCTAGCTATTACCTGTCCTAACTCACAATTTTGTCCTTCTTCCACAATCGGAACAAAGCTAACATCCTCACTAAGAAGGTTAAATACCCTTGCAGCCACAGGTAAACCCGCAATCGTACCTGCTGCTTTCGCAACCCAGTCAGCCTTAGCCACAGGAATATCTTGTTGTTGTAGTAGACCTTGAGTAGTGCGATCGCCGCGACCAATATCCTCTAGCAACCAACTTTGCACTAAAGGATCTAATACCAATGCAGGAGGTAAAGTAGCGATTCTCTTCATGCTTACCAGTTATTCGTTATCTATCTAGTTTGCCATCAGAGAAACTTTAACCCAACTTGCGAGCGCGATCGCTCCCCTCCACCTACTTCTTGTCAAAAAAAAATTTCCCTCAAACCCTTGCTGCCTCAAGCTTTCACAAAAAAACCAAAAATTTTTTTAGAAAAACCCTTGACACTCTTGGAAATAGTAGCTAAATTAGTAAATGCGCGGTTGAGGCAAG
>NZ_JAAHBQ010000089.1 GCF_020144665.1 Oscillatoria salina IIICB1
CCTACGAGGAGAGAGGTTAGGGGAGAGGTAATCGCAACAAACCCAGTCCCCAATCCCTAGTTACCAACCATCAACTGATTAATTTGTTCGAGTAAATTCGCCATTGACAAAGAATGACCTCGGATAACTTTCGTAGCAATTTCCCGCAAAAGAGTCTCAAATTCTCGACTTGATTCTCCACACCCTAAATTTTCTTGATGAGAGCGACGATCCAGTACCAAAATTGTTGGTAGAGCTTGCACTCTCGATAGTCTTCGCAGTGCTTCAACCACTCCCGAAGCACAATTTTTTTCCTCTAAATAAAACACCAATAAATCGACACTTTGATGTTGAATTTGGCTGTAAATTTCTGTCCAAGACAGAGATACCGAACTGCGATATCCCGCAGTTTGTAAATATTGAATCACTGCTTGCAGCCACTCCGAACTACTTTGGGAAACAGATGATTGTCCGCGATCGCCAAAAGTATTTTGCTCTGTAATTAACTGAGAATCGGATTTTGATCCGACTTGAGCAACTTCCGCTTTTTCCGCTACCACAACGTTAGTCAAGCGAGATTTGCGACTTTTGTAGTCTTTGGTTGCACCTCCCAAACTCATCGTATCGACAAGCAAAATATTGTATCGATTGTTCTCTTCGGCAGCTACACCGATCGCTTCTAATAAAGCGGTGATACTCGATTGGGAAATGGGAACTAAACAAGGAAACACAGACAGCCTTTGGATTTGATTGGCAGCTTGAGTCGTTTTTGCATCTAATGTCACCAATGGTAAAGAACCCAAATGCTTGTGTTGCGCCAAATTTTCTAAGTAAGGTTCAGGTTCTGACAAACTAGCACTATCGAGTAAAACTACATCTGGATGCCAAACACGAGCGAGAATTTCTGCTTGTTCGAGGTCTTCAGCTTCAACAATACGGTAATTTAAACCTGATGAATAACTTTCTAAGGCAAGATCGAATCGATCGTGAGGTTCAAAGTTAATAGCCAGTGTTGGTTTTTGCTGGGGAATGAGTCGCAAAATTGTCACATTTTTTTTGCTGGTTTGATTTTCTTGGTTAAGAGCGCTCAACTGCTCTCGCAGTGCTGGTTTTTCCACAGGTAGAGTCAAAAAGCCATCAGCTCCATTTTGTTGCGCTTGCTGTTTTTCTGCTCCTGTAGCGGTAACGATCGCCGGAATCTCTTTCGTGCTAACATCAGCTTTGAGTAAGGTGAGGACGTCCCAACCCGAAAGTAAAGGTAGTAGAGGATTGAGTAAAATTGCCCGGGGTTGCAACGAACGAGCTTTTTCTAATGCTTCTGTACCAGAACGAGCGATCGCGACGCGATAACCTAAACTTCTCAGATGGGTGGTTAGTTGTTCGATGTAACCAGGAACTGCTTCGACAATCAAAACGAGGCGATCGCTTAATTTTTGATTCACTTTTCTGCTTGGCAAATTTTTGCTGGGGGACGGGTTCTCACCAATTAAGTTTTCTTCAAAGTCGTCCGTAGCAAATCTCACCTCACTGGCTGGTTTTGGGGGCAATAAGATAGTGAAATTACTGCCGCGCCCTACTTTGGAAATAAAGGAAACATCGCCGCCGTGAGCGCGTGCTAGACGCTGAGTCAAAACTAATCCTAAACCAGTTCCTTCAAATTTCCGGGTGAGAGGATTTTCCAGTTGTTGGAATTTCTGGAAGATTAAGTGTTGTTTCGCTGCGGGAATGCCAATTCCGGTATCCCATACTGTAAAAGCAATCCAACCTTCCCAGCGACTAACTTTTAAGCCGATTTCTCCTCCGGAGGAGGATTGAGTAAATTTGAAAGCATTATCCAGCAGGTGAGCTAACATTTGGCGCAAACGCAACTCGTCTGCTACTAACATTTCCAAACCTGGTTCGATTTCCCGAGTAAACTTTGGCTGAGGTGAATTTTCTCTTTCTTGTTGTTGTTTCACCGATTGCAGTTGCAAAGCTTGTTCGTAAGCGCGATCGCAAACGTTGGTAATTTGCACTGGTTCGGGTGTTAATTTTAGTTGACCTGTTTCTAACCTCGTCAAATCGAGAATATCGTTGACTAATGCCATTAACTGTCGCCCACTTTGGTAAATTAGTTTGGTGTAGCGAGCTTGGCGTTGGTTGAGTTGTCCGAGTGCTTCGTCTTTTAACAAGCTAGATAGCCCTACTACCGCAGTCAAGGGCGATTTCAGTTCGTGACTGATACAAGAGAGAAATTCGTCTTTTAAGCGATTCAATTGCACCAGATCGGCATTTTTAGCGGCTAGTTCTTTACATAACTGTTGTTGTTCGGTTACTTCTGTGGCGACGACTAGCCAAATCAGTTCCTTTTCCGAGATAGTATTTCTGGCTAGAGGCAACTTGACAAATTGCCAGAAACGTTCCTTGACGACTTGATTGACTTCAGGTTTAGTCAGTACAGTTTCCCCAACTACTTTCATCGTCGGGATTTTGGGCACAAATTCTTGATAATGGCAAAGGTTATTTCCCAAGCAAGGACTATCAATTTGGCAGTAAGGCGTTATCGGTTTGTTGATGGTAAGATTACACCAGCGATTAACAAAATTGCCTGGGACAGGTTGGGCTGCGGATTCTTGCGAGACAGTCAGTTTAGCTAATTTACCTTCACAGTTGCTAGTAACGATCTCTGGTTCGATATCGATCTCACCAAGCTGCGATCGCCAAGTGGAGTTTTTCGCGATCGCTAAGCCACAATTATTTTCTACCATTAGAGGTAAGGGCAGTTGTTCGATTAATTCGAGCAACTGACACAACTCAGCCGAGGTTTCGGTTTCTGGTTCTAGCTTCGTTTCCGTTTCGAGTTCTGTTTTCGGCAACAATTCTGTCAGCAATAACCAACTATCTAACAATCCGAGAAATTTCCCGTCTGAGTTGACTACCGCCACCGTTTTTTCGCTGACTTCCTCTAAAGGTAAGGTTTGTAGCTGCTGCCACAATTGGCTGAGAGTGGTTTCCCCACTTACCACCATAATCGGCTCAACCAGTGCAGTCAGCTCAACGGCTGGACTACTCTGGTAAGATTTTTGACCCAGTTCTCGCCCTCTCTTGCTGACAACAGGCTGCTGGAAGAGATATTCTGTGAGAGAATGGAGAGCGATCGCCCCAAGGGGAAATTGCTGTTCGCTGACAACCACAACCAAGTCTTCCTTACTTGGATGAAAAATAGCTAACAATTCACTAATGGTGGTACTTAACGAGCAAACTGGAACTGGCTTGATAAATTTTTCCAAAGACAAAGTTTTTTTATCCATGAGAGACTCTCGGCGCGGACACACAGAACAGCAAATTTTTTGATTGATTCTGTCTTAGCTTGCGAGCTTGCAACAACAAATACCTCTTTTCCGGCTTCACTACAGACACCCACATTCCCAAAGTCTTGGGTTTGATTGGCTGATAGTTCCGTAGTTGGTGAGGTATGTTTTTTTGAGTGCAAGGGCTGCTAATAGCTATCTTCCCAAAGTGAGACGGTACAGTTTCATTATTTCTCTTACCAGGGATCTACAGACCTGCCACTTACAATTAATTACATTTCTCAGACTTGATGAACAAAAACGTTAATTTTTTTATAATCTATATAAATGTTAAATTTTTATTAAGAAACACGGCTAATATTTGACCAATGTATGAAAACGAACCAGAAACAGTTTCTTTAGCCAATAAAGGTTCGCAGCCCCGTCTATCCTTGTGTGTGGGGGTGTCAAAAGAGCAAACGGCTAAATCAATTAAAGAAACGCTTTCCAGCGATCGCTATAACTTAACCTTACTCAATTGCGATGGCGACTTACTCGACTTTGTCGAGGAACACAAAGAACAAATTGACTGTTTGATTTTACCCAACCAGCGCTCAGTGCAGCCTTTACTAAGCCAACTTTACGAAGCCCGAATCTTGTTACCGCTACTATTGCTTGACCATTGCGATCCCAAAGCTAACGATAGCTCTCATCCAGCGAGAAGTATCGAGCAAGAATCGCCGCAACCACCAACTTATTTGTATCATAGTGCAGAAATTAGACTTGCCTACAGCGATTTAGCAAGAATTAGGAGCGCAATCGATCGCGCGATCGCTCAATTTCTTAAACTTGCTCCTAGTTGTACTTTTCCTCGCAAATCTCATCCTTCTGAATTTCCAGTAGAAGAAAGCAACGATAATTTTCTTTTACTTCAGCAACATCGACTAGCAGACAAACTCAAAGAACGACTTGGATACCTAGGCGTGTACTATAAAAGAAATCCTGAAGCCTTTTTTCGTAATTTATCCAAATCTGAAAAACAAGAGCTTTTGGAAAAACTCGCTTTAGAATATCGTCAAATTGTCCTTAATTATTTTGCTCAAGACCGACAAATTAACCAAAAAATTGACTCTTTCGTTAATCAAGCCTTTTTTGCCGATCTGTCCGTATCTCAAATTTTGGAAATTCACATGAATTTAATGGATGAATTTGCTCAACATCTGAAACTTGAAGGGCGCAGCGAAGACATTTTACTTGACTACCGCTTGACACTAATCGATATAATAGCTCACCTGTGCGAAATGTATCGCCGTTCAATTCCACGAGAGGAGTTATCCTTTGAGTTATGATCCTTAATGGCTCGAATTAACCCCAGGTAAACTTAATTTTTTCCCTTACCTGTATTTGTCTCCTCCAGCCGTTTAGTCCTCAAACTCAAAAGCGAATTTCTAACTGCTAATCTATGAGTGCGCCAAAAAAAACTTATGTTCTAAAACTCTACGTTGCTGGAAACACTCCTAACTCTGTTCGAGCTTTAAAAACACTCAAAGATATTCTTGAACAAGACTTCCAAGGTGTTTACGCTCTCAAGGTAATTGATGTCCTGAAAAATCCCCAACTAGCAGAGGAAGATAAAATTTTAGCAACCCCTACTTTAGCAAAAGTTCTCCCACCTCCAGTAAGAAAAATTATTGGCGATCTTTCCGATCGAGAAAAAGTTTTAATTGGTTTAGATCTTCTTTATGAAGAAATTGCCGACGATCCAGATTACTAACTGAGGAATTAACTATTTTTTCTGCTCGCTAATTCCCTCTCACCTATCGATCTTTTTTTCAAGATTTGAGATTATTAATAATGAAACAATGAATAACCCCTTACCTAACGAACAACAGCAAAACGGGTCAACTTTAAAAGGTGTCCAAAAAATTCGGACAATGATTGAAGGTCTTGACGAAATCAGTCATGGTGGATTGCCAATTGGCAGAACTACCCTCGTCAGTGGCACGTCAGGGACGGGTAAAACTTTGTTGGCAATTCAATTTCTTTACAATGGCATCAAATACTTTGACGATCCTGGAGTATTTGTTACCTTTGAAGAATCTCCTTCAGATATTATTCAAAATGCTCACAGTTTTGGTTGGGAATTGCAAGAATTAATTAATGAAGGCAAGTTATTTATTCTCGATGCTTCTCCCGATCCCGAAGGTCAAGAAGTCGTCGGTAACTTTGACCTTTCGGCTTTAATTGAAAGAATTCAATATGCAATTCGTAAGTATAAAGCCAAAAGAGTTTCGATCGATTCAGTTACAGCAATTTTTCATCAATATGATGGTGCTTCTGTCGTTCGTAGAGAAATTTTCCGCTTAGTAGCACGACTTAAACAAGTGGGCGTAACTTCAATTATTACTACCGAACGAACGGAAGAATATGGTTCAGTTGCTCGCTTTGGTGTGGAAGAATTTGTCTCCGATAATGTGGCAATTGTGCGTAACGTTTTGGAAGGAGAACGTCGTCGCCGCACGATTGAAATTCTCAAGCTGAGAGGAACAACTCACATGAAAGGAGAGTATCCTTTTACTATTACTAATAATGGGATTAATATCTTCCCATTAGGTGCAATGCGACTAACTCAACGTTCTTCTAATGTGCGGAGTTCTTCGGGAATTAAAACTCTCGATGAAATGTGCGGCGGAGGTTTCTTTAAAGACTCAATTATTCTCGCCACAGGTGCAACAGGAACTGGAAAAACTCTCTTGGTTAGTAAGTTTTTACAAGAAGGTTGTCGCCAAGGCGAACGCTCGATTTTATTTGCTTATGAAGAATCTCGCGCCCAACTTTCTCGCAATGCTTCTTCTTGGGGTATTGATTTCGAGGAAATGGAACAAAAGGGTTTGTTGAAATTGCTTTGTACTTACCCCGAATCGGCGGGTTTAGAAGACCATTTACAAATAATTAAATCGGAAATTCAAGAGTTTAAACCTTCGCGAATTGCGATTGATTCACTTTCAGCTTTAGCAAGAGGAGTAACTAATAACGCTTTTCGACAGTTTGTAATTGGCGTTACTGGTTACGCAAAACAAGAAGAAATTACGGGTTTCTTTACTAATACAACCGATCAATTTATGGGTTCGCATTCGATTACTGAATCCCACATTTCTACGATTACTGATACAATTATTATGCTCCAATATGTAGAGATTCGTGGCGAAATGTCGAGAGCAATTAACGTCTTTAAAATGCGCGGTTCTTGGCACGATAAAGGTATTCGCGAGTATACAATTACTGAAGAAGGTCCAGAAATTAAAGATTCGTTCCGTCATTACGAACGAATTATTAGCGGTTCGCCAACAAGAATTTCTGTAGACGAAAAGACGGAACTTTCTCGGATTGTGCAGAATGTCCGCGATAAGTCAATCGAGGAATAGTTTTGGTTGAAAAGTGGCGTACTTACATTCAGGCGCCACTTTCCCAGTACCATTAAGTTTGTAGTTAGCGCTACTCTGGAAGAAACTGCGCTTTGCACGTTTACAGTGTTGGTGAATTAAATCGAATTCTGATACTTTAACCATTAACCATAATAAAAATGCGCGAGCAAGGTTTGTCGGTAAGGAAAGTCGAATAAAGGATAACAAAATTATTCTTTTAATTGCCAGTTAATTAACAATAAACTACTGGTTGCAAAACCTAAACCTAGCCCTAAAAGGTGACTTAAACCGCTAACTTGAGGAATAAGTCGATCGAAGATTATTTGCAAGACGATAATAATTAGAAAAATGCGCAAACGCTTACCAGCAATGCGTGCTTTTTCTCGGCGCCAACCCCAAAGTAAAATTGCTGAAATAACGCCAATTAAGCCCATGATTGAGGCTGATGCACCGACTAATAAATTAAAGGGAAAGTCTTGATATTGAGCGACAAATGTAATAATTGACATGGCTCCTACGCCACTGACAAAATAGCAAAGTAAATAACGCCAACTGCCTAAACTAAACTCAACAAAGGGACCAAAAAAATAAAGTCCTAGCATATTCATGATTAAATGTAAAGCCCCATAGTGGAGAAAATTAGCAGTAATAACTCGCCACCATTGTCCCTGTAAAACTGCTTGGGGAACTAATGCACCTAAAAAATATAATGTGCGGGGATTTTGACTACCGCCAAAGTAAATTTCGAGGAGAAAAAAGATTAAATTGATGCTAATTAAGCCGTAGGTAACTAAAGGTTTTTTCTGATTAGCAAAACTATTGCCACTGTATTTTCTTTCGTGTTGAATATCACTTTTAGTGCGAGTTAAAATTTGCTGCGAAGATTCAGTTAAAACTTGCTGAGGATGAGTAGGAGAATGAGATAAGCGCCAAGCGATCGCGCTATTGAGGATGCGATCCTGGCTGTAGCGATCGCGCAAACCGGAAAGTACCGATCTCGCCGCAGTCTCATTTCCCGCAACCATTATCGCCGTTGCTAGCCAAAATTGACGATTTTTTTGCGGATACATCGCTAAAGAAGTATCAAACAATTTTTCTACTTCTTTCACTTCTCCACAAAAGGTTAAAACAAACATTCGGATTAAATTTAGCGTTACTAAATTACCTGTCTTTTCAATTCTGGGTGTAGCGCGATCTAAACTATGCAACAGCTTATTTAAATCCCCAGTTTCCCCCAGCGATCGCAGGTAATAAACTGTCAAATTCACATCGTGAAATAACACCTTTTCCGGCACATTAATTTCAATCCAGATTAGCAATTCTTGCCATTGAGCTTCCATCAAATAAAGTAACGCAACAGCATGACGAGACATTCCATATTTAGCACTTTGATGACGATTTAAAAGCTGATGTGCTTCCGCCATTTTTCCTTGTTGTCCCAAATCTAGGGCTTTAATAAATTCTGGATATTCCCACCAACCGTCAAAAGGATGCAACCAACGCACCAAATTAGCTGTTTTATAAGCAGAAGCAAAACGCTGCTGAAAAATCAGTTTATTTACTCTCCCAAAACCAATCAAAGGTAGCAAAAAGAAAATTCCCCAGAAACTACCACTAACTAAGCCAGCAATACTAGGAATTAGAAACAACAGCACTACAGCGATCGCCAAAATTAAGCCCGAAACCAACGCCCATCCCAGATTATTACGCGAAATCAACGCCCGGATCGTCAAACTAAGGCAGGAAATCAAAACAATAAAAATGAGTACGCTATTTAAGTCCATAGAAAATTAAGTTAAAACAAAAATCGTTAGAAGCACTAATCCTATTGTTACCTGATTCTCAAAAATTTATCTGTGTTTATCGTTATTAATCGACGCTAAAAAAGCAAAAAACTATCGACGACAAGCATCGATAGTTCCTGTAAAATTTAATTAACTCAAAAAAGTTAATGATGGTGATGGTGAGAATCACCGTGATGGTGATGATGGTGATGGTGATGAGAATTTACTGGTAATTGAGGATTCACCGTCACAGCTTCTTCACTGAAAAGCGCCTCAATTTGGGGATTTGCCCAATCTGCTGCCATTGCTAAGAATTCTGGGCGATCGTTGACACAAGGCATTTGCACAAATTCTACATCACGGCGCTTGTGCTGCAAATGGTGGATAATATGCTCAACGTCGAGAATGGTTTCGTGATTTTCCGTTGCAAAACCAATCGGCATCATCACGATCGCTTTTGCACCCAAATCGATTAAGTTTTTCGCGGCTAATTCGGCATTGGGTTGCGTCCATTCAATCAAAGGTGTATCGTGATTGAGCCAGCCTACGGAAATTAGAGGGTATTTATTAATTAATTCTGCCCTGACTAACTCATAAAGTGCTTCGCTTTCCATAATTCCGGAAGTGAAACCCTTGGCTTTGTGGGGACAACCGTGATTCATCAAGACGATGCCGATTTGCGATCGCAAAAATTTCTCGCTTAATTCCTCGGCAATTTTCTCTTCTACCATCTGCGCCAGCAATTTCACGTAAGCTGGTTCATTATAGAAAGAAGGAATATAACGCAAACCTGTTAGCCAATGTTCCTCATCATCAGCTAATTTTGTCAAAGCTGCGTTAACTTGTTCGACAGCAATTCCGCTAGTAAAGATCGAATCTACTACTAACAAAGGATAGATCAACAGTTTATCAAAGCCTTGCTCTTTAATTTCCGCCAAAACTTGTTCGGGTAAATGAGGCGCACAAAAGTTAAAAGCTTTGAAAACTTGGACGCTAGATCCCCATTTTTCCTGTAAATTCTTCTCTATACCCACTCGTTGCTGTTCAAAAATTTGGTTGTGAGGGGAAATGAAATTACCATGCTGGTGACTCCACTCATGAAAGTCAAACAAAGCCAAAAGTTTTGCTAGCGGCGGATAAATCCAAGTCGGTACGGGGGCAAATTTCGCAGTCAGTAAATTTAACGCTTGTTCGTTGTAGTTAGCAAAGTCTTCGTAGCTTTCAACTTCACCGTAGCCCATTAATAATACCGCTATACGGTCTTTTCCGCTAGACTGTTGCGCGTTTTGCTCGATTTTTTCGGGGGTTGCAACCACGTTATACTCCTGGGATGGTATCGATTATCAGTTAACAGTTATCAGTTACCAGTTGACATTTTGGTATTTTTATGATAGTGATTTGCTGGTAACAGTTAAATGATTGGATACTCAGGATTTTGCCTGAATGCACCCATCACTTTACACATGGTAGCATCCCCTCCTGGGGGATTGGGAACAGTGAACAGTTAACAGTGACTAGTTAGCAGTTAGCAGTTAACAGTTGACATCCTAAGTCTCCACTCTCTATGGATAACTGATAACTTACAACTGATAACTGTTCAGTGTTCACTGAAAACCCCCTCTTCCTTGTTTCCAATATCTACTGATAACCGAAACCGATCGGCTGAAAACTCCCTCTACCTTACTGAGATGATTCCAAGCGATCTAATAATTCTTCTGCGATCGCCGACCATTGCTTTCTATACTCAGCATCTTTTTGCTCATTTGTCAAGGGGCGTTTTTGTAATTCTGGATATTGAGAGTGGAATAATTGGTCAACTTGACGATAAAATTCAGCTTCAGGAATAGGAAGATTTTGACTACGTGCGACAATTTTGTCAAGCTGTTCTTGTTCCCGTTTACTTAGGGAAGGATTCTCATTATCATTTATCGGTGTAGAAGAAACCCCAGTCGGTAAAAAATGCGATCGCACAAACGAAAATGCGAGAATGCCTGGTAAAATGACTGCACTCGCAGCGATCGTACCCCCTTTAACCAAACCTAACCAACGCCAATTAAAATTCCTGCTAATACTGTTAGTTTGGGGCGAATTTGGTGGAGTTAAAGCTACAGTTTTAATCGTCGAAACCTTACTAGAATTACCAGTTTGTAAAGCTTGCAAAACTTCAGCCGCAGATTGATAGCGAGATTCCGGTCGATGAGCCAACATTCTTTCTAAAATATTAGCTAAACTAGGGCTAATATTCACGCGATCGCGCCAGCGCCAAGTTGCAGTAGAATTATCGTATAAATCTTGAGGTTCCCTTCCCGTTAATAACACCAAAATCGTTACAGCTAAAGCATACAAATCGCTACTAGGGAAAGCTTGACCCAAATTTAACTGTTCATCCGGAGCATAACCTTTCTTACCAATTTTAGTCGCAAAAGGTTGTCGAAGCAACTGATAAAGATTCGCTTCTACCACCTGCTTCACCGAACCAAAATCAATCAAAACCGGCTTTCCGTCAGTATTTTGAATCAAATTATCTGGTGAAATATCTCGATGAATGACATTTTCTGAATGAATATATTCGAGAACAGGTAAAATATCCGACAACAGTTGCGTAACTTCCCTTTCTCGAAACCGTTTCCCCCTAGCTAAAAGTTGCTGATAACTTTCACCCGCAACATAATCTTGTACTAAAAACAAACAACTTTGATTAGCTTCACACTCTGCAAACAACTCGCGAAATTGAGGGATTTGGGGATGTTGTAAATTGTAGAGCATTTCGGCTTCGCGGCGAAATAACTCTTGAGCCTTTTGTAACTCTTGAGTGCTTTGTACCTGGGGAGAAAATTCCTTCAGGACACAATATTCATTGTAGCGGTTCACATCTTCAGCCAGATAAGTCCGTCCAAAACCACCGCGTCCCAACTCGCGTACAATACGATAGCGACTTCCGACAATTTTTCCAGCAGCAACAGGTGAAGTATTCAACATTATCAGTTATCAGTACCCGCATTTATCACTCAATTGTACTTTTGATATCTTACGCTAACCAGCACCAAGTAATTAAGATCCCTTCTGAGAAACCGACTCATTTTTGGCAAAATTGTGCCAAAACAGTCAAAGAAAGCTAAAAAACTGCATCATTTTCCGATTCAAGACGAGTCAGCACACTCAGCGATCGACATTATAAACATTTTACGACGCGATCGCGCGAATACCAGGAATACTAACTTATCTTCGTCGATTATCTCAAATTCCCTAGTCTCACCCTTCTAGCGTCAAGAGAAACCAAACCAACTTGAGAATATCTCCCCTACCCAGAAAAACCCAAATATCTCCAACACCAATAACGGGTAAACCACCCTTCCGAAATCCGGTTTTTACCACTTACTATTGCAGACTACTTCGGCATTATAAAGAGGTATAGAAAAAAAAATAACAAAACTAAAGGAAGGTTAAATCTAATGATCTTAGTTCGTCGTCAACCTCTTACAGAAATAGAATCACCTCGTAATCAAATGAATCAAATGTTTTACAACCTAGCAACCCTCGATAACACTAATAACCAAAGAATAGTTTGGACACCTGCTGTTGAATTGACAAACACGGAAAACAACTTGATTCTCAAAGCCGAAATTCCTGGAGTTGACAAGAAAAATTTAGATGTTTATGTCACTCGCGACGCAGTTGTAATTAGTGGAGAACATCGTTTCGAGAAGAAACAAGAAACTAACGGCTTTTTCCGCACAGAATTTCGCTACGGTACATTTAAGCGCGTCATCAATTTACCTGTAGCCGTTCAAAATGATCGAGTACAAGCTGACTTTACCAACGGAATTTTGACCTTAACTCTACCAAAATTAACTGCGGTAAAAAATCAAGTTGTCAAAGTTAATATTACCGCAGCTACTGACAGCAAAGCCAATTTAACTGCGACTGAAGAAACCGTTAATCAAGAAATAGCTACTAGCGAAGTAACTGCGGCTGAAGAAACCGTTAAAAATGAAGTAGTAACTACTTCTAACAACGTAGTAGACAACGAAACTGATAACGATCCTTGGTCATCACCAAATCCCGAACTTGCTACTGTTTAATTAGCTTTTTCTTCTTACTCATTTTAAATATAGGTAAACAAAAATTATAGTTTCACCTAATCTTTAAAATGATTGAAGAAACTTTTGAAATTGGCAAATTTTTGACTAACAATTAAACCAATTTTTTTAGTTGCTGAGATAATCTTAGCAGCTATTTTTTGCAGTCAAGGACACAAACCACTACATTCTTGCACTTCTAAATTCTTAATCTTGCTTTCGGGAACTCCCAAATATTTCAAAATCGTATAAGCTATAATTCTATTTCCAGCTTGATTTGGATGTACTCCATCCATAGTCAAGAGATTTTGTGTTTGACCTGCATAAGCTTGATAACGAGTAAAAACCTCAGTAATTGGCGTATATAAATTCACAAACAAAATGCGATTTTCACCAGCAATTTCACCCATCGCATTTACATATTCTTCTAACCGTTGATTTTCCGGACTATTAGTATTTTCTCGAATCGGTGTAGGAGAAAGCAAAACAACTTTAACTCCTGCTGCATTAGCCGCTTGAATCATTTCTCTGAGCTTTTCTTGATATACTGGTAAAGCCACCCCACCCGGTAAATTACCTTCCGGATAAAATTTGCTTTCCTGGAAATCATAAAAAGCGTGCCAAACATCATTTACCCCGACATTTATAAACACCAAATCAGGATTTTTGTCAAGAACATCTTGCTGAAAACGCTCTTGCATATGGAGAGATTTATTCCCAGAAATACCAGCATTAACAATCTCCATTTTTTGATTAGGATAGAGTGCAGCTAAATAACGTTCTAGCAGCCAAACATAACCCCCAGGTTGTCCACCCAACTCCGTAATACTATCGCCGATGATAACAATTTTTTGGGTATCTTCTAGTAGATTTGGAATTTGCTTATTCTGGGAATCAGTTATTCCTTCCGCAAAAGCAGTTATATGCTGACAAGCAGGAGAATAAACGAGGATAACTCCCGCAACAGCTACTAAGCTTAATTTGAGCAGATTTTTCCCCATTTGGGAGCGCAAAATAATGTTTTTAAACATCGGGTAGAGAAAAAATAATCAATACTAGCTCTATTGGCAATTATATCCACTGACTTCTAATCTAATCTCCAGGAAAGCAAAAATAGAATCAAACTAGAGGGAGGGAAACACTTTGGGGATTTTTGGAGACAAAATGAAAGCAAACTTAATCGGAAGATAATTGAGATTAACAAATCGGTACAGAATCTAAAGGGGACGTGTGCGATCGCGCTGAACGCGCTACCATATCCAAGTGTAGTCCCCGATACATCGAATACATAAAATACTTAAGGAACAATGGAGCAAGATTCACTACCAACGGAGATCATTTTGACGCATCCGCGTCGAAAATTAGGCAAAATCAAGCTTGACTGGATACCTCAACCAGGAAACTATCTCGATTTAGAAGGTAAAACTTACGCAGTCTTAGAACGCCACCACCACTATCAATATAAGGTTGGTGGCTATCGTTTGCATAAAGTTTCTGTTTATGTCCAGACTGCTCAAAAACCGACGGAAAAAAGCTTTATTGAAGGACGTTGGGTACTTGGAGACGCTAACTGTCGTTTTAACGCGAATTCGGAAATTCTCCGTTGTGCGGTTAACCCAGAAGGTCCATGCGAAGGCTGTCGCTTTTTTGAATCTCTAGAATTAGAAGAATAGATTACCCGTTTTCTAGCTTCTCTCCTACAGATAAACGGGTTCCATTACTAAAATCCCAGCCTGACTGTGCGCGCTTCCCTGCTAGCTGTACTTCTCGCAGCAGCAGCAACCCTTTACCTGTTTTTACCACTGGTCCGAAGTTTTTGACAATACTGACAACTTCGCCCGGAACGCCGGATAATTGAGATAATTCTTCCCACTGTTGCTCAAAGACTGCAAATTCTGAAGGTAAATCTGACCAATATTCCTCTCCTAAAGGTGCAGTAGCAATAACTTTCAAGGAATTAGAGCGGAATTTTGCCGTACAATTTGGGTAAAATCCTCTAATTTGGTTGTGGAGTGCGAAAGCGGGACGATTCCAGTCTAAAATGTAATCGGATTTGTCAATTAACTTAGCGTAAGTAGCTTGGGTGTCGTCTTGGGGAATAGGTTCAATTGCTTCTAATTCAAGCTTTAGCAGCGTTTCGACTAATAAATCGGCTCCCGCACTCGCGAGGGTTTCTGCTAGCTGATGAGCATTGTCTAATAATCCGATGATTGTCCGAACTTTCAGCAACATTGCTCCGGTATCCATCCCTGCATCCATTAGCATGGTAGTAATTCCGGTTTCAGGTTCACCATTATACAAACACCATTGAATCGGTGCAGCCCCGCGATATTTGGGTAAGAGGGAACCGTGAACGTTGATACAGCCTAGTTTGGGAATATCGAGTATTTCTGGGGAGAGAATTTGTCCGTAAGCGACGACGACAAACGCATCTGCTTGAGTTTCTCGGAGTTTAGCTAAGGTTGCGGCGTTTTTTTTGATACTTTTGGGTTGCCAAACTGGTAAATTATGGGCAGTGGCAATTTTTTTGACGGCTGAAGGGATTAGTTTTTTTCCTCTACCTCTGGGTTTGTCTGGTTGAGTGACAACTGCTTTGATTTCAAATTCGGGATGTTCTAAGAGACGTTCTAAGGTGGGTAGTGCAAATAAGGGTGTACCGAAAAAGATGATTTTCATGGGTTTTTGGTAGTTGGTAGTAGCCGAATATCTTATAACAGGTTAGGTCTAGAAATGTCATCCTGAAAGTGTCATGTACCAGACGTTGCATCCCACATTCCGCACGACAAAATGTAGTACATTGTGTGTCAAAACGGGTTAAGTAGAAATACTCAGTCAAGTCAAAAATTATAGCGCGCAGCGCTATAACGGCTTGTCGCGATCGCGTCGGTTTGTGTACTAGGCTATAATTTAGGACAAAACTCTGGTTAAGTTATGCCAGCTAAAGATTTATTTCACAACACAGTAAAGACAGCCCTTGAAAAAGATGGATGGACGATCGTTGACGAGAATTTATTTATTAAAATTGATAAGATTGAATTTTAGATAGACTTAGTAGCAGATATAATTTTAACAGCAGAGAAAGCGGATAAAAAGATAGCTGTAGAGGTAAAATCTTTTATAGGAGTATCTCTAGTAAGTGAGTTTCATACAGCGCTTGGTCAGTTCCTCAATTATCGCTCTGCTTTAAGAAAACAGTAACCGGAGCGGATTTTATACTTAGCAGTGCCTTTTGATATTTATGATGATTTTTTTACCAGTAGTTTTATTCAGGAAGTTATCGCAGAACATCAACTAAAACTGCTAATTTTTGAGCCAAACATAGAAGAGGTTGTTTTATGGATAAACTGAACTACAGCGAACTGGTACAGAAAATCATAAAAAATCATGTGGGGAATAGTTTAAATACTAATACAGAAGTGCAATTAATATTTGATACGGAGCGCGATCGCTATCAATTATTGCATATCGGTTGGCAAGATTTGCACCGAGTATTTGGTTGCATTATTTATATCGAAATTAAAAATCACAAAATCTGGATCGAACGTGATGGCACTGAAATTGGAGTGGCTAATGAATTAGTTGAAGCTGGAGTACCTAAAGAAGATATAGTTTTAGCTTTTCACGCTCCTTATAAACGCAAATATACCGAGTTTGCTGTTGGTTAAAGTGGTAGGTGCGATCGCACAAGCCCCAATGGAAAATTTTTCATTGAGCCTCTCTTCCTGGCATTGAGTTAGATTTAGCAGCCGCGATCGCGGCGATCGCACTCCTAAAATATCTTTGACCCGATTTTCAACTAATCTACAGCAATTTCGATGCGACGGTTGCGTTGACGGTTGATATCGCTATCATTGGCTACGAGGGGACGAGTTTCGCCAAAACCGATCGCGCTAAAGCGATAATTGTCACCAAGAGCGTTGCGTAAGTATTCTTCTACCGCTTTTGCTCGTTGAAAAGACCGCTCTCGACTTTTTTCTGGCTCTGGGGTAGTATCGCTATGAGCTGCGATGCGAATAGTTGCTCCTTGGTATTGACGTAAATCGCTGACGACGTTATCAAGGATTTTGCTAGCTTCGGTGGAAATAATTGTGCTGTTGTCAGGAAAAAGTAAGTCTGTGGGTAAGGTGACTTTTACTTTTTCTGCGGGAAGGGAAGTTTGCTCGGTTTCTGAAGATTCTAATCCCTCGACGTTATTAGCTTGCGAGAGTTGGGTAAGAGTTCTAATTCTCGATTCTACTGGACGATCGCCTGGTTGAATGCCATACTGAGTTTCAAGTTGGTTCGTGCGATCGCGTAATTCATTTAACTCAGTTTCTAATACTTGTAAGTCGTTTTGCAGTTGAGTTTGTTCGGGGGCTGTTAATTGAGGTAAATTCTCCGATGTGTCGTCAAAATTAGTAGTAACTCCTTGAATATTTTCCCAAAGTTTAATTATCCAAGGCTTTTGAGCATTTTCAGCCGGAGCAAAAAAACCGATGAGAATACCGATAGCGATCGCTAAAGTGCCACCAATACCAAGTAAAAACAAGCGCCAGAAAAAAATCAAGAGCCAGGGGCGATCGCGTTTCTTCTTACTCTCAGTATTTTCAGACGTAGAATTTATTGATTGAGTCACCTCGATCTCCTCTTCAAATCTAACCAGTAAAGTTACTGACATTTAACTTTAGCGAAAAAATTGTCCCCCTCGTCTCCCTTGTCTCCCTTGTCTCCCTTGTCCTCCCCCTCTCCCAATTCTCCCAATCCCCAATCCCCAATCCCCAATCAATTCTAAAGATACATTAAAGTAACGACCAGCGATCGCCTTGGCTAGCCAGAAGCGCGATAACATAAAAACACGCTCTATGGTAGTTTCCTGTTAATGTTGCTCCTCACACGCTCGATCCTCTCTAGCAAGCTCAACTTACCTGTCCAATGTTCAAACGCTTATTTTGCTTAGGATGGTGTTATACCAAACCGTTGCTCCTAATTTCCCTAACTGGGTTTGTCTTAACTTACTCGCGAGCGGCTATAGCTGAAACAGAGCAACTTTCAATTACCGGAGCGAATGCAGTTCGTGCAAGTTCTCAACTGCCTTTGAGCCAATCGTCTGACTCTGATGCTGATATGACTCAACCAGTTGTCCAAATCGATCCGCTAGATAGTCCCCATCCAGTTCCTTGGAGTTGGGTACTCCAAACTTATCAAGACATTATCGAAAATGGTGGTTCTGGATTTCGTTATTACCGCAGTCCTTCACTAATTTCGCCTGACGGTCAATATGCGGCTTATAGTCGCATTCAAATGCAACCAGAAGCTGAATTGTACCAAAGTCGGGTTACGAGTGTCATGTTTCTGGAAAATTTGCGGAATGGTAATTTACGCACAATTACGGCTTCTTCTCCCCTAGCGGATAATCCTTTTGATGATAATGAAGAAGCGGAAATGCCAGGGACGATATCTATCTTAATTCCTGTATCCTGGTCGGAAGATGGTTCTCGTCTGTTAGCGAGACAATTTGAAGGTATTTTTAGCACTTCGGTAGCTTCCGATTATGCGGTAATTTGGAATCGCCAGGAAAACGAAATTAACACTGTTGCACCTAATCCGGTTAAGTACACAAATGCTGTGTTACTCGGTTGGAGTCAAATTTCTCCAGAGCAAGTGTTATTCCGGGCTGGTAATTTGGGTGATGAGAATTGGTCAACTTGGGCTGTTGATTCTCAAGGAACAACTGTCCTCGTTGGGGAAGATCGACCGATTATTTATGGTCAAACAATCAACCAAGCTTGGACTGGTCCCCAAGCAAAATGGTAATTTTTCTGTAGAGACGTTGCACGCAACGTCTCTGTCAGTTTACTTGCACGCAAC
>NZ_JAAHBQ010000090.1 GCF_020144665.1 Oscillatoria salina IIICB1
CGGCTAACATTCTCAAAAAAGTAGCGGCGACTTTGAAGTTTTCTCTCAAAGGAGTCAGTAGGGGCGTTTTGACTACGCCTTTAAGAGTCTATTTTTGGATGGCTTAAGAATCCCCTCCCTTTAGCAACGCGGAGGGAGGGGAGCAGTCAACTGAGTCCGAACCGCACTCACATCTTCAACTGTTTGTTGTGACATCTTTGCTTCACTTCAACCAAGGTAGAGACACGATCGATAACATCTCTACCATTAACTTATTGAACTTCAGTTTCCGTTTCCAGTGGTTCAGTTTGAGTTTCTAAATCTGGCGAATTAGTTGCCATTTGTTTAATTTGGTCTTTATACTTCGAGGGAGCGAGAGAAATAGCCGTCGTAAACAAAGGTTTAGCTTCCTGAATTTTCCCTTGTTGCTGCAAAACCAAAGCCTTAGCTAATACTGGACGAAAATCATCCTCATTTTCCTCAATAGCTCGATCGTAAACCGCGATCGCCTCAGCATATCGCTGTTGAGAAGCATAAACTTGACCTAAAAGCAACTCCAGTGCCGTAGGATCTATGGTACTAGCACCATTCACATTTTCTGCTTGCGTCGCCGTCTTTAAAGCATCCTGTAACAAACCAATTGCAGCTTCCGGACGATTTTGCGCCAAAAATAAATTCACCATCCCCTGCAAAGCATTAATATCTCCTGGTTTAGAGGCTAAAATCGTCTTATAAGCTTGAGCCGCACCTTCATAATCCCCAACTTGCTGTTTAGCTTGAGCAACTAAGACTAAATAATCGGTTTGCTGAGGATTTAACTGAGCTAACTTTTCTAAAGATTCAATTGCACCCTGGAGATCTCCCTGCTGTAAGCGAACCTCCACCAGTCCCCGTAAAGCAGTAGCATTTCCCGGTTCTCGCTGCAACACCAATTGATAACCCTTAGCTTCCGTTTCTAGTTCTGTTTGTTTTTCTTGAGATAAATTGAGACTAGATTCTGCTGTAGTTCTACCCACAAATTGATTTTCTTGGAGAACCGCAGTAATTAAAGGTAGCGTCCAAAAACCTAGGAATACTACTAGCATCAGTAGTAAAACCAAATAAAGCCAACGATTACGCTTTTGTTGAGATCCTGCCACAGTTTGATAACTCTTGCGCTCGACTAAAAGATTAAGATCGATCCTCTGGTTCCGGATCTACCTACTTACTCAGTGCATTGAGTAAAATGAGCAGACTGATACCAAATAACTCAACCATTCCTGCTACTGATTAGTGTTGACTCCAAGATAAAATATCGCTGGTACATCACCAACAGAGCCAGGAAACAATAGTGAGTCTTTTCTCATGGTAACTTCAATCTGCTACAGTTAAAAGTCATCTTGACTTTTGTAAGGGAATGTGTCTCCGCCCCAAGGAATTTATATGAATTTTTCTGTGAATCGGTTTTCCGAATCACCTCAACCTCCTGGCGACCAAACACCAGAGGAAGGTAACAACTCTAGGGAACACCAGAGTGCGACGACTGACAATTCGGAAAAAACTACCAAAAACACCAACGATCGTCCTGAAGCAAGTGCGAGTGAAAATAATCCCGCACCTTCTTCGCGAAAACAACCAATTCCTCCACCGACTGAACCAAGACAATATCGAGCTATTGGCTTGGTCAAAGGTAAATATCAACCTTCGGAGGAACAGTGGACGCGAGGCAATGTCATTACTTCTGATGACACCAGCCTCGATGCAGTTTTACTCGGTCGCACGATCGGCTTACTGAAAAATCACCTGGATTTAGACGAACCTCACCTTTGGGTTGTCTATCCTCGCACCAGACAAAATGAGAGTGAAATGCACGTCCAAATTGTCGGTGTTTGGGAACCAGAAACTCTCGATCGCCACGAAGAATCAGATCCGGCTTCTCAACCTTCAGATTCCTCAGCAGAAGCAGCAGAAGCTGCACCAACAATTGAAGACGGTTATTTTTCGATTCGCGGTGAAGTAATTTTTCATTCGCGCGAAGCCGAAAAGGTGGTTGTCAAAATTAGGCAATCTCCCAAACCGAGAGAGGAAAAGGGTAAATTCTTCAAGCTGGAGTTAAAAGGTTCTCTTCCTTCCGAACGTGCAGTCGGTCACTTTTGGGACTTGGAAGTACGGTTACAGGGGAATACCCTAATAGTGGAACAAGCAACGGATATCGGTCCATTGTTTTCGAGGAAGAAAAAGAATTTCCGCAAAAAAGGGAAAAAGTATCCTCCCAAAGGAAAAGGTAAGGGTAGACCAAACAAGAAACCAGAATCAGGTTCTTCAACTAGCTCGACTCCAAAACCAAAACCAACTCTCAAAGGGAAAAAGTCCCCACCAAAGAAAACCGATAATTAAGTGTCAGAGGTTGGGTATCGTTCGTTTAACCCAACCTATTCAAGGGCAATTTGCGCTCCCCAACGGTCTTGGGGCAAAAACGAGCGATCGCTGGCGATCGGGGCTACAGGTTCGCTGAGGGTGAATTTTCCGGCAACGATCCACTGTTTTAATTCTTCTGCTACTTGTCGCGATCGGTAAATGCTCGCAAGTGGGGCTGTACGCACGCTTTTACCTTCAATTTTGATTCGTCCGCTTTTGAGTTGGGCGTAGCTAACTAAGCCAAATGTTGGACGTACTCGCCGAGGAATCGAAAAATCGACTACTGGGGCGACGATATCTTTGTCTTGTACGGCAGCGCGGACAATTACTTCTTCATGCAATACGGGCAATGCTACTCCTACTCCTAACATTAAGGAAGGGCCGTATTTTTTGAAGTAGCAACCTCGTACCCAACGAGGATTCATTTGTTTAGCATCGCCGATTAAAGCGAGTGTAGCGGCAGGTCCCACGGGCGTGTGGTTGGGTAAGCGTTTTTGTAAAGGAAAATGCTGTGTTCCTTCCCAAGCTACATAACCAATAGCACCGCCGAGAAAAATACGGCTACCAATGCCGATTAATTGTAAATCTGGGTCGTTGAATAAAGGTGAAATAGCCCCCGGATTAGAATAAACCGCATTTCCCAATCGTGGCTGTAATGGACCGAGATAGGTATAAAGGGCGCGATCGCCTCCATTGACACCAACTATGAAATTTTGATATAAATTTCGAGGATTATATAGATAAAATTGATTAATTGTCTCCCGACTAATTGTTGTTTCTAGGCTTGCTCTCGGATAGCAGTCTGTTATCTGTCCTATAGCCCGTAAATTTATTGGTTTCCCAGCAATTAAATCTTCAATTACATGACCGCCGCCTCGTTCTATTGTCGAAGCTCCTTGGCGTGTCTCAATATCAGTTGCTTCTGTATTGCTGTAATCTGCCATTACTGTCGCTCCTAAATACAAATCTACAGCACCAAAACCAGCATAAGCAGGAACATTATCTAACCAGCACTGACGAATTTTTATCGGCGGATCTGTATGTCCTAAATTAATAATCGCCCCGGAAGATTCCATCGGCTCAAAGGTTCCAGTAGCGATTACATCTACTTCTTGAAAAGCCTTTTTTATCCCTCCTGTCTTGACTTTAGCTTTCAGTTCTTCTGTTGTCCAAACTACCGCTCGTTGACTGTTGATTTTTTCATTTATTTCTGCTATTGTTCGCATTCTTTTTACCAGAATATTTTGCCCTTGAAATGGTGAATCTGAGTAAATTATTTAATTGCCAAGAAAATTATTAGAAAAATTGATAAGAGTTAACCATGCTGATTATCTGCTGGTTTTTGCTCGTCATTTTCATTTTCAGTTGTACTGCTGTCAGAAGCTGCCGAAGTTTGCTCAGTTTTAGAGACGGCAATTGAAGGCTCATTATCGCGATCGTAAATATCAGTTTCTTCCCCAGAAGTAAAGTCAGTTTGCTCTAAACTAGCAATAACTTTAATTGTTCGATTTTTATCGTGAGCTTGCCAACTATCTAAAATATCATTAAATAACACTTCTTTCAGCCATACTTGACCGACTACTGTCAAAGGTAAAGCTAGAAATAGCCCTAAAAACCCAAAGAAAGAGGCAAAAAACACTTGCGCTAGTAAGGTTACTGCGGGTAATAAAGATACCTGTTGTGCCATTACTAAGGGAGTCAAAATTGTCCCTTCTACCTGTTGAATAATCACATAAAGAATCAAGACTGCGATCGCTTTCCAAGGATCTTCAAGCAAGGAAATAGCTATGGGTGGAATTACACTTAAAGCAGGTCCAATATTAGGAATAAAAGTTAGTAAACCTGCTAGCATTGCTTGAGATAATGCTAGAGGTATTCCTAATATTAATAATCCCACAAAACTAAAGACAGCAATAACTGCCATATTAAATAAAATTCCTAAAAGCCATCCTTGTAAGGCTTTGTCACACTGCAACAAAATCTCCTCGACTCGGCGACGATAAAATGAAGGAAATAAGCGTACAAATCCTCGGCGATAAGGTTCGGGATCTGCTAATAACATTAGGCTTAAAACTATGACGAGTAATAAGTTAAGTAAAACACCTAATGAGCTAGAAAAAAAGCTGATTCCACCGCCTAAAACTCGTTCAGCAAACGGTTGTAATTGACTGAAAAGTTGGTTGATATCGGGAAGATAATCAATTAGATCGGGATCGAGCCGATTTTTTAAGCTATAAAGCCAACTATTGATTTGTGCTAGTCCCTTGGGAACTAACTCTGCTAGTTGTTGAAACTGATCGGCAAAGGGAGGTACAATTAGCCAGAAGAATCCAACCAAAACAGTAACTACCAAAAATACTGATAGTAAGACAGCGTAACCCCGGTTTTGCAATCCCGATCGCTGAAATCTTTTGACAAGAATATTTAAGGCATTGGCAATAACAACCGCAGCGAAGAGTAACAGTAATACTTGCCTAATTTGCCACAGTATGTAGATGGCAACTACAAAAATAACTAAGCCAATCCATTTACCTAATGTCACAAATTTTATCTCCTCTTAGTGGGTAGTTGGGATTGGGGAGGTGGGGACTGGGGAGGTGGGTTCAGTTATCAGTGAACAGTAAACAGTTTATCCTTTTTGTCCTTTCCCTTTTCCCCCTCTTGCTTGCTTGTCTCCAATCTCTACTCTCTACTTTCTACTGATAACTGTTCACTGAAATCCCCAGTCCCCAATCCCTACCTCAGCTTTTAATTCGCCACAAAAGTGCTATTGTCAAGACTAGAGCAGGAATGCAGATCGCGATCGCAGCATTGGTGTTGCTGGGGGCGATGGGTAGAACTCGCCCTCCGTATTTGATTAAAACCGAGAGGATGACTGAAAAAAACAATACCTTGCCAATAAATCCTGTCTGAGTATCCATCAAAGTTCATCAATGGTAACGTAACGATTGTGATAATATCTCTATTTTGACCTCATAAGGAAGACTCTATGCCTCCCACTAGAAACCAGTCTCGTTTCAGATCTCGATGGTTTAACCGACGGGCGATCGTTCGTAACTTAGAATTTATCCAGGATTTGATCGTTGTCTGTTTAGGTATAGGCTTGCTTGTTGAGATGATTATCTTGCTGTGGGCAATTTTTAGTTCGTTGCTTGAACCTTTTAATTTTCAGGCGATTACGTCTGATATCCTATTTTTGTTAATTCTAGTGGAGTTATTTCGCCTTTTAATCAATTTCTTGGAAGAGCATCGGATCTCGGTAGGGGTGGCGGTTGAAGTGACGATTGTCTCGGTTTTACGAGAAATTATCGTTCATGGGGTGCTAGAAATTGAATGGGGTCAAGTTTTGGCGATTTGCGCGTTTTTGCTGGTTATGGGGGCGCTGCTGTTGATTTGTACTCAAACTCCTTATGCTTGTGAGTTGAAAAATGGAGATCGAGTTTCTGAGTCTTCGACAACAGCCGATGATGCTAAAACTAAAGTCGGTTTCTGAGTAATTAACTGGATTTGAGTTTAGTTTATTAGTTTAGGCGATCGCTTCGCGACACTGACTTTCTTTATTGGAGTGAATTTGAGATATTGGTAGTTCAATAATAAATTCTGTGCCTTCTCCTGGTTGAGAAAAACACTCAATTTTACCTTGATGTTTTTCAACAATAATTTGATGGCTAATTGAAAGTCCTAAACCAGTTCCTTTGCCAATGGGTTTGGTGGTAAAAAATGGTTCAAACATTTGCGAGATCCTTTCGCTGCTAATTCCTGGACCGTTATCGCCAATGTGGATCTGCACTTTTTCACCATTAATTACTTCTGTCCGAATCCAAATCTGAGGTTGAAAAATTTGATTATCTTCAAGATTTTCTTTTTCTTCGAGTGCATCGATCGCATTACCAAGCAAATTCATAAAAACTTGATTAATTTCTGAGGGATAGCAATCTACTGGTGGCAATTCTCCGTATTCTTTAATTATTTTAATCCCTGGATGAGAACCTTGTGCTTTGAGACGATTGCTTAAGATCAACAAGGTAGTTTCGATACCTTCATGAAGGTTGAAAGGTTGCATTTTGGCTTGACCGCGACGAGAAAAGTTGCGTAGGGAGGTTACTAATTTGTGAATTCGAGAGCTGCCTATTTCCATCGAAGATAAAGTTTTTGGCAAATCTTCGAGTAAAAAATCTAATTCTATTTGTGCGATAAAATCTTTGATTTCTGGCTTGGGTTGGGGATAATGTTGTTGATAAAGTTTAACTAAGTCGAGCAAATCTTGGGTGTATCCTTTGGCGTAGTTCAGGTTTCCACAAATAAAACTTACTGGGTTATTAATTTCGTGAGCTACGCCAGCTACTAATTGACCCAATGTGGACATTTTTTCGGTTTGTACGAGTTGGGCTTGGGTTTGTTTTAAGTCTTCTAAAGTTGTTTGTAGTTGCTTGGCGTGAGCTTGAGCGAGAGCGGCACTGGTACAACTTTCTTCGTAAAGTTTAGCTTGGTCGATGGCGATCGCTAGTTGCTCGACGACGGAAATTAACATTTCTATTTCTTGGTCTGTCCACACTCTTACTTGATTATGAGTACAAACGACGATCCCACTTGCTCCGGAACGAGTGTGAACTGGGGCAGCTAGTAACCCTTTCACGCGGACGTTTTTTAGTCGTAAACGGCTAATTTCATCTAAATTTGGACTATTTTCTAGGTCGTCGATCGCTAACCAGCTAGTTTCGAGAATGCGATTACCTAAAACTTCTACTACTTCGATACTGTTGGACTCGTTACAAGATTCTGGTTTGGTGCGATCGCAAACTGTCTGCGTGGCTTGAAAATAAGCTGGTACTGCCGATCGTATATACCACAAAAACAAACAACAGTCAATATTTAACAAGTCATGAATTTCATTGACCGCAATATTGACAATTGTGTCTGATTCGAGGGAGTCACGAATTTGGCTAGACAAACGATGTTGAAGTAATTTCTCCCTTTGCTGTAGTTCGCGATTTCTGGCTTCTGCTGCTAAAAGTTGTTGTTGAGTTTGACGTAATTGCTGATTGGAGGCGATTAATTCTGCCATCAGTCCTTCTAAAGCGCGGGATTTTTCTTCTAACTGACAGCTATATTCAATTCCGTTGCTAACTTCTTTGAGTAGATCGACAATTACTGGTACTGTAGGTGCTTGTAAGCGTTCGATTCCCAGCCAAGGTTCGGGCGCGATCGCGCGATTGCTATCCCAAACGAGCGTAAATTGTCCGTTTTGCTGTATTTTTCCAATCCGTAACGGTTTCCACAGATGATTATTTCCTTCAATAGTTACTTTTCCTACTGGTGCGACCAAATTTAATCCGATCGCCGCTTGACGCACTTTTGCGGTTGCAAACGATCCCGCTAATTCCACAGCTTGTTTCCAAAGATACACTGCGGTATAAGCTGCTTCAATGGGATCGCTAATTGCTCGTTGTTGACCGTATTTTTTTTGAAAATTAGCAACAAACTCTTGATTTTTGGGCGTATTAATGGTTTGAAAATAACTCCAAGCAGCATAGTGACCTTCTGGTACATTTGCTCCCAGGCGTTGCAGTTCTTCTTCGGAGATACTAACACTCATAATGGGGATCTCCGCCGCCGTTATTCCCGCTTCCTGATACTGTTGATAAAAAGCTAAATTACTCTCACCATTGAGGCTACTAAAAACCACATCTGGTTGAGCAAGTTTAATTTGCGCGATCGCCTCCTGAAAATCATTTGCTCCTATTTCTGCATATTCTTCCCCAACACAGCTACCACCAAAACGTTTGAGTTGAGCTTTGACAATTTTATTTGCAGTACGAGGATAAACGTGATCCGAACCGAGGAGATAAAATTTCGTCCCGACGTTATTTAACAACCAATTAACTGCTGGTTCAATTTGTTGATTGGGACAACTACCCGTATAGAAAATATTTGGTGAAGCTTCCAAACCCTCATATTGAGAAGGATACCAAAGCAAATTATTTAGTTGTTCTACCACAGGTAAAACCGCCTTCCGAGACGCAGAAGTCCAACCACCAAAAATTGTCGCTACTTGGGCTGACTCAATCAATTTTTTGGCTTCGCTAGCAAAAATTTTCGCCTTAGAAGCACCATCAGCAACAATTGGGACAATTTGCTTTCCCAACACACCACCAGTTGCATTAATTTCCGCGATCGCCATTAGTTCTGCATCTTGCAACGATGCTTCGCTAGTGGACATCGCTCCACTCTGTGAGTGCAAAATCCCTACATAAACAACCTTGTCTGACTCGACCACTGGCTGGCTTTTTTCTCTCATTATCGCGAAAACCTGTCAGTTTCTGCTTGTTTCTTTACTGTTTTAGCCTTTGACAATCAATTTATCGTGGGATTAACTAATTCTGTCCCACTGTTAATGATTAACCGATTGCCTGGTGGCTTATTTTTGAAGACAATTCTTGGCACTGTATTCTACAGCATCGTTAATTTTAAGAACTTTATCGCTCGACTTCTGTATTATTTAACACTTTTCTTCTCAGTAGTGCGATCCCGCCGTGCGATTCAGTTAGATTTCTCCACCTTAGATATACCGCTAAATCAGCAGAGTCTAGCACTCTTATCAGCGCAGCAATCGAGCCAATTTTCCTCTGCCAATAATTTAACCTCCAGCACAACCAATTTGCGCCGTAGAATTCAACCTGCGGCGCAATCAAAAAATTACAGTATAATCTCAAACCCCAATCGCGAACTTTCTCAGAGAAAATCCTCATTAGCTCGATTAACTTATTTAAGTTTCTGCTTAATGAAACCGATAAGTTGAGTTAGCTGCTTTTTCAAGCCCTCAATTTCTGTTTCCATTTTGGCAACTTTTTCCTTAAGTGCCTTCAATTGTGCCGCCGTTGCTGCATCTCCACCAACCGCAGCCCCACCAGCAACTTCTGTTTCTTTTGGTGCTGGTGGAGCAACTTTCATCGCGTGTTTAATTGCTTGAATTAGCTGCTTTTGCTCAAAAGGCTTTTCAACGAAAGCAAAATGCTCAAAGGGTTCGGGAAGTTTTTCCGTTACCTCTTCTTTACGTCCCGACATCAACACTAACGGAATTGAACGCAGTTTCGCACTTTTTTGTAATTCTTGATAGACTTCCCAACCACTCTTTTTCGGCAGCAGAAAATCCAACATGATTAAGTTGGGATTATCCGAGCGGATTTTATTGAGTCCTTCCATGCCATCTTTAGCTTCGATGACTTCTATGTTACCCGCCGGTAACATATCCTTTACTCTCATCCTGATAACTTTACTATCATCTATAACCAGGATCTTTTGTTTAGCTGCCACGATTGACTCCTTGAGAGGCGATTGAAAAAGATAGTGACATATTCCTACATCAAGTCAAAGATTACGATGTAGGCTTCTCACCAACTCCAGCCATTGCTTAGGATACTCGATGAGCTTTATTAACGACACGGGATGCCCCTCCGCGCCGGAACCAGACAAGAAAAATGGTGCAATAAACACTACATTTATATTTTATAAGGCATTCTGGCAATCCTGATGCAGCGATCGCTGCTGTTATCATAAATTATTCCCTCTAACATAATAAGTGTAGTTTTGGGCAAATCCTCGAAAATTGCCATGCCGACTAAGTTGCAATCAGAAGCTGAAAACCAATGGCGCCGAGAAATTGCTGCACTTCCTTCCTGGCTCAAACGTCCTTTGGGAAAAGCTAGTGAAATCTCTACAGTACAGCGAATTATTAAACAGCGTCAAATTCATACAATTTGTGAAGAGGGACGCTGTCCTAATCGAGGCGAATGTTATCGCCAAAAAACTGCTACTTTTCTGTTGATGGGATCTACTTGTACCCGTGCTTGTGCTTTCTGTCAAGTGGATAAAGGTCATGCACCAATGCCTTTAGACCCTCTCGAACCGCAAAAAGTTGCTGAATCTGTTCTACTTCTCGGTTTGCGCTATGTAGTTTTAACTTCTGTGGCTAGGGATGATTTAGCTGATGGCGGTGCTGGTTATTTTGCTACCACAATTAAAGCAATTCGTCAAGCAAATCCGGAAACAAAAATCGAAGTTTTGACACCTGATTTCTGGAGTGGTAAAGAAGCAGCAATAGCACAGAAAGAGCGAATCAAAACAGTAGTAGAAGCAGAACCAGCTTGTTACAATCACAACATTGAGACAGTACGACGGTTACAAGATCCGGTGCGACGGGGAGCAAAATACGATCGCTCCTTGAACCTCTTACGAATTGTCAAAGAACTTGCTCCCCAAATCCCCACGAAATCCGGCTTAATGTTAGGACATGGGGAAACCGAAGCCGAAATCATCAGCACAATGGCAGATTTATTAGCCGTAGGCTGCGATCGCCTCACTCTCGGTCAATATTTGCGCCCTTCACTAAAGCACCTCCCTGTGCGAAAATATTGGACACCAGCAGAATTTGACCAACTTGGCAACATTGCTCGCCAAATGGGTTTTACTCACGTTCGTTCTGGTCCTTTGGTACGCAGTTCCTACCACGCTGGTGAGTGAGTGGGGGTTTCTTTCAGTGAACAGTTATCAGTAGAGAGTAGAGAGTAGAGATTGGAGACAAGGAAGAGGGGGTTTTCAGTGAACAGTGAACAGTTATCAGTTGTAAGTTATCAGTTATCCATAGAGAGTGGAGACTAGGGAGACTTAGGAGATAAACTGTTAACTGCTAACTGGTCACTGTTAACTGTTCACTGTTCCCACCTCCCCAGTCCCCAATCCCCGATCGCAATCCATGAAGATTTGCCACAAAATTGTCAAAAAGTAGCAAAATTTTGGTATTTCTTAAGCAAGTTTACCAATTGTATCAATTTAGGAGAAGTAAAAATGGCTAATGACCGTCCAGTACCTCAATCAGGAAAGCCACCCTATCCTTTTCGCACTGGTTGGGCGATCTTTCTGTTAGCAGGTAACTTACTGATCGCAGCAATGTATTTTCACATCATCAACCTCTAGAAAATACCTGAACAGTTAAACTAAACTGGTCGAACAGGGATACAGCGATCGCTGTATCCCTTAATTATTGAGTATCGGGAAAGGGACTGGGGACAAGGGAGACAAGGAGGATAAACTGATAACTGATAACTATCCATTAATAATTAACTAAAAGTAAAGAAAATTGATCGGCTATCTCAAAGGTAAAGTAACTAATATCATCAAAAGCACAAATAATCGGCTGATTCTGATTTTAGAAGTAAACCAGATCGGCTATGAAGTGCAAATAGCTTCACGTTTAGCGCGTCAGTTGGAAGAAAATACTTCTGATGAGTCAGTGCAAATTTTTACACACTTACAAATCCGGGAAGACCAACAAATATTATATGGTTTTGCTTCGGCGGCGGAGAGAGATTTATTTCGTCAATTAATCAGTGTAAGTGGAATTGGCACTCAATTAGCGATCGCCGCGATCGACACTTTGGGATTACCTAACTTAGTCGAAGCGATCGTTACTGGTAACATTCCCACGTTAGTAAAAATTCCTGGAGTCGGGAAAAAAACCGCCGAACGAATTGCTTTAGAATTAAGAACGAAACTCGCTCAATGGCGACAAGCAGTAGGAGTTGCTACACCAGCTAACTCAGCAACCCCAGCCAATGCTCTTACTGAAGATGTGGAAATGACATTATTAGCATTAGGATACAGCAACAGCGAAATCGAACAAGCACTTTCCGCCCTTTCTCAAGATAGTCAAATGCTGAAAAATACTAAAGCCGAAGACTGGATTAAAAATGCGATCGCCTGGTTAAGTCAGTGAGTTAGCAATTTTAACACTCACCAATAGGCGGAAAAACTCATTTCAATTATGGGAATGCCAAAACCTCTTTGTCCTCCATCTAAAGCGCGATCGCCGCAACCAGCTAGTCTATCTCTTCAGAGCGATTATTTTTTCACTGAACAAGCGCGAAAATATCGTCATCTACAACTTTAACTTTTTTAACTTTTTGCTAAGGACGGTTGTTAAATGGCAAGTCCAATTGAATTCAACTTATTTGCACCTTACAACAAAAAAGCTTCTTTAATCGGATCTTTTTCCAACTGGGAAGAAATTCCGATGGAAAAAGGAGATGATGGTCATTTTCGAGTTACAGTTGAATTGGAAGACGGCGAATATCTTTATAAATATCGCATTCAATCTAAATCTCATTTTTTTGAACCAGATCGATGGGTAGATATTGTCGATCCCTATGCTACCGAAGTTGTTGACGATGCACTCCAAAATGGTGTGGTACGCATCAAAGATGGTGAAAGAATAATCGATACTTATGTCTGGATGCACGACAACAAACCTTTACCTCCCGACGAACAATTAGTCATCTATGAAATGCACGTTGGCGACTTTTCAGGAGGTGAAGACGATCCCTACCAACGCGGCAAATACGAAAATGTTATTGAAAAATTAGATTACCTTTGCGAACTGGGAATTAACGCGATCGAATTAATGCCAATTAAAGAATATCCTGGCGACCATAGTTGGGGTTATAACCCGCGTTATTTCTTCGCTACTGAGTCTAGTTACGGTTCCACAGCCGACTTAAAACAGATGATAGATGAATGTCACAATCGCGGCATTCGTGTAATTATCGACGGTATTTATAACCACTCAGAATCAGAATGTCCTCTAACCCAAATTGACCACGATTATTGGTATCATCACGATCCTAAAGACTCCGAATTTAATTGGGGACCTGAATTTAATTACCATCACTATGACGAAAATTTAGACATTAAACCAGCTTGGGAATTTATCGGTAATACAGTACGTTTTTGGGTTGAAGAATATCACATTGATGGTATTCGCTATGATGCAGCTAAGCAAATCGACAACTTTGAATTTTTGCATTGGATTGTCGATGAAACCCATCGTGTCGCGAATATGAAACCATTTTATAATGTTGCCGAACACATTCCCGACATTCCTAGTATTACTAATTACGATGGTCCAATGGATGGTTGTTGGCACGATAGTTTTTATCATACAATTGTGCCGCACATCTGTGGCGATACTTTTGAATTAGAGCGACTCAAAGATGTTATTGATTGTAAGCGTCAAGGTTTCATGGGCGCAAGTAATGTGGTTAATTACATCGCTAATCATGACCAACAACGTCTGATGGTAGAGTTAGGAAATCGGAATGTTTTTGACGAAGCTGCTTTCAAGCGAATTAAGTTGGGAGTTGCTTTATTAATGACAGCCGTTGGTATTCCAATGGTTTGGATGGGTGAAGAATTTGGTGAATATAAACCGAAAACAATTGAATCTGCTAAAATTGATTGGTCTTTGCTAAAAAATGACGAAAACCGAAGTTTATTTGCATGGTATAAAGGGCTGATTGGACTGCGGAGAAATAACCACGCCCTTTATACAGAAAATATTAACTTCTTTCATGAAAATGCTGAAGCAAAAGTTCTGGCTTATGTACGTTGGAATGGAGAAGGTTCCCGTGTTGTAGTTGTGGCTAATTTCTCAGATAATTACTTGGCTGATTACGAAGTTACTAACTTTCCTGAAAATGGCACTTGGCACGAGTGGACTCGCGATTATAATCTGGAAGTTAATGATGGTAAACTTGTGACTGATTTACCCGAATGGGAAGCGAAAGTGTTTGTTTGGCAATAGTTGACTTCTATTAGTTAGTAGTGAGGGCTAAAGCCCTCTAACTAATCTTTTTATTAGGAAACTTTTTCCGATGAAGTATACAACTTTTTGCTACTAATCATCAGCTTGTAAAGAGGTTAAGTGCAAGCTTTCTACATAAGATCTGTAGCATTTTTTCATTTTATATTACTTTCGATAAATTAATTATTAGTGAGGATTTCTCGTCTCCAATAATTAAAGTTTGCTTGACTTAAAAGCCCGAAAATTTCCTAACTGAACTAAGCAGCCATTCGTACTTTAATGATGACAAAAGAACGTAAACGCTGTAAACTCAAAGTTTGACCTAAATTGAGAGGTAAAAGGGAGATTCCTTCTAAACGAGATTGTACCCAACCATCTCCCCAAACCCATTCATGATAGCCATCAATACCTTGACTTAATAGCGATCGCAAACAGTTATCTGAAGCTACTTGGACGTGATGCGCGATCGCTACAGGTCCGCTCCAACTGGCGAACGTTAATCCTGATTCTAACCTTTCTGGCAATCCGGATGACAATTGTTGCGGCATTAACCACTGACGTAGGTTACTCGTTAGCAGTAAACTATCACCAATGACACTCGCAGGTGCGTCTATTTCAATCCGAAGCTCGCTTTTTTGGAATTTTCCTAGCATAATTAGTCGATTTTGTCAAAGATAAAAGGGAAAAACTTGCTTATCCCTGTCCTTAAGTTAACAAACAACCATCAAGGACGAACAACCGAGAGTCTTCTGGCAACGTTAAGATAAAACAAGAGCCTGTTAAGAAATGTAAGGATTTTCATGGTTGACAAATTAATTCGCGCTACAGCAGCAGATGGTGGAATTAGAGCAGTTGGCGTAATTACAACTCGTTTAACCGAAGAAGCCAGACAACGACACAAACTTTCCTATGTGGCTACAGCAGCGTTAGGACGTACAATGTCGGCTGGTTTGCTTTTAGTTTCCAGCATGAAGAAAGAAGGTTCGAGAGTCAACATCCGCATTCGTGGTAATGGACCTTTAGGCGGGTTGCTGGTAGATGCTGGTTTAGATGGTACGGTGAGGGGCTATGTCGATAATCCCGGAGTCGAATTACCACCGAACCATCTGGGTAAACTTGACGTTGGTAGTGCTATTGGTCGAGACGGTTATCTTTATGTAGTGCGGGATGTCGGTTATGGCTATCCCTATTCGAGTACAGTGGGACTAGTTTCGGGGGAAATTGGCGACGATATTACTCATTATCTGGTGAGTTCCGAACAAACTCCTTCAGCGTTGTTGGTTGGGGTTTTTGTTGGGGCTGAGGGCGTAACGGCGGCGGGTGGAATTCTCTTGCAAGTAATGCCCAAAGCTGCTAGAGATGAAGAATTGGTCAAAACTTTAGAGTCTCGCGTCGCCCAACTTTCCGGATTTACACCTTTACTGCGCTTGGGGAAAACTTTACCAGAGATATTGACACAGTTGCTTGGTGACATGGGACTGGTAATTTTACCAGAAGTGCAAATGGTACGCTTTCATTGTCGCTGCTCATTCGCGCGAGTTTTAGGTGCGTTGAAAATGTTAGGAGTAGACGAACTTCAGGATATGATCGTCAAAGACGACGGTGCTGAAGCAACCTGTGACTTTTGTGGAGAAGTTTACCACGCCAGTAGTAATCAATTAGAGCGTTTAATTGAAGATTTGCAAGCTGAGTCAGTGTAATTGAGATATTTGGAGATTTGCCTGCTTTGCATCGGGACAGAGGTAGCGCTTTTCTCAAGGGGAAAATGTTAAAAACTTCCTGGGTGTGCTGAAATAGCTACTGAGAGTCGGTAGTTAGGGGTATAGGGTAATTGTTATTATCCGTCGTAGGGTAGTGTTATTCTTTACCCCTTGCCGAAAATATAATATTGGTTCTAAAGCCCGATCTTAATTTCGGCTAATCCTGAGTAAATTTGCTTAGAAAGCTTTTTCGGGAAATACTTGAGTCAAGTCTACCTGATGCTCAAAAATGTTTCACTTACATTTAGCAGTGTCTTGTAAGGTTGGCGTAGCGATCGCGTTTCCCGCTCTAAACTATAGCTTTTTCTAAATCAGAGCGCTAAGATAACTACGGCGAGTCTGTTAAAAATAGAATAGTGTTGGTAAAGTAGAGCAAAAGGAGGGAAAAATGAGACAAAATCCCTCATCAAAATAATTGCTCAACAGAAGCAAACAAAAATAACTCTGACAATCAATGGTGACAACTACGGGAAGTAAAAACTAATCAATAATGATTTGCCACAGGTAAAAGCCAAACTCGTCCCTTTCCGTAAACAATTTTCGGGCTTTGTATTCCAACACCAAAGCTTCGTGATAAAATCGGGCAACTTTCGTTCCTAGGAAAACTTAGGAGTTATGACGCTTAATCAGGATATTCCCGACCCTTGGCAAACTGGCGAGGATAAAGTGCCAAAAAAACGGCGCAAACGGCGTAATGCTGAACCAGGTCGTGCAACTCCTACTGGATTTCCAGCGAAGACGCACAAAATTTCTCAAGCCATGCAGCAAAATCGTTCTCCAAGATCTCAAACTGGCACTATTGAAACTCCTGAAGGGAAAAATAGTCAGCCAGAAATATCGCCCCAGGTGGAAACAAAAGCGAGATTTCGCCTCAATGGATATTTTTGGGCAACCTTAGCGGTTTTGGTAACTGGGAGTATTGGTTTCACGGCAACGACCAAGTTGTTACATTTGCCAGCAGTACCTAATTGTCCGAAGATTTATTGGCCGATGGCTTCGGCTTCAATGCGGTTGTATTGTGCTGAGATAGCGGCTTCTAAGCTAACGACGGAAGATTTGTTAGAGGCGATCGATTTGGTGGAAAGTTTGCCATCAGATCATCCTTTGCGCCCGGAAATTAATCGTAAGGTGGAAGAGTGGTCGCTGGAAATTTTGAAGATTGGGGAACAGCAGTTTCAAGAAGGTTTCCTGGATGAGGCGATCGCGACGGCAAGAAAAATTCCTCGCCATGTGAAAGCTTATGGTTTGATTGAAGACAAGATTGAGAAATGGAATTCGATTTGGGATGAAGCTGAGGCAATTGATGCGGAAGTGGAAAATCAATTGCGTCAGTCGAATTGGAATCAAGCTTTTCGGGTAGGCGTGAAGTTAACTAATATTGGGAATAGATATTGGGCGACGGTTCGCTATGAAGAAATGGTGACGAAAATCCAAATCGCGAAGGAGGAAAGCAGTAAGTTAGATAAAGCTTTTGCTTTGCTACGACGCGGTGGTGTGGATAATTTGCTCGAGGCGATCGCCCAGGCTGAAGACATTAGCAAGGAAAGTTACGCTTATCAAGAAGCACAAAATTTGCTGAAGAAAGCGGGTGAAAAATTGCTCGCGATCGCCCGTCAAGCTATCGATAATAATAATTGGTCGTTGGTTACTCAAGTTGCTGGCAAAATTCCTGATTCTCTGGATTTAGAGGATGAAGTTCGGGATATGAAGGATTTAGGGGTTGCAGGTTCTAATGCTTCGAGTGGGACAATTACTAGTTTAGAAGTGGCGATCGCCTCGGCGCAAAAGATTGCTTCGGGTCGTCCTTTGTATAATAAGGCGCAAAAATTAATTGCTCGCTGGCAGTTGGAAATTGAAGATGTGGCACATTTGGAGAGGGCGCGGGCTTTGGCGGCTTCGGGTGAAATTGGCGATTTGACTACGGCGATCGCGGAAGCCCAGTTGATTCCTCGCTTTAATCCTCGCTACCAAGAAGCCCAACAAGAAATTGGACGCTGGCGATCGCAGGTTCAAGTTAAACAAGATCGACCGATTCTCGAACGGGCGACTCAGTTGGCGACTTACGGTGGGATTGCTTCTTTACAAGATGCGGTGGATGAGGCAAGTAAAATTAATTCTGGTCGTCCTCTCTATTCGGAAGCGCAAGACAAGGTTAATCAGTGGAATTCTCGCATTCAACGAGAACAAGATCGACCATTTTTGGATCAAGCAGTAGCTTTGGCTAATGCAGGGAATTTACCCGCCGCTATTGATGCAGCCGAACAAATTCGCCAAGGAAGAGCGCTTTATAATGAGGCTCAAGGTAAAATTAGCGAATGGCGCAGAGAAATTAAGGCGAGAGATGACCTACAACGAGCATACCAGATCGCGATCGCGGAAACTCCCGATGCTTTAGTTAGAGCGATTAATACTGCGAGACAGGTTCCTAATTCGACGAAGGTTTCTCGACAAAGCAGAGATGCAGTAGAACGTTGGAGCAATCGACTTTTATCTTTAGCACAGCAACAAGCAGGCTACGATGTTAAAGAGGCGATCGCGATCGCGGAATTGGTTCCTCAAGGTACTAATGCTTATCAGTCTGCAAGGGCTTTAATTAATGACTGGACAAAAGAGTTTGAACCACCTCCTTTACCTCCAATTCCTCCACAAGCAAGCGAACCGGAACCACCTCCTCCCCCTCCCCCTACTTATTCTACTGATGCGGAACAGCTTTAATGGGGACTGGGGATTGGTGATTGGTGATTGGGGACTAGGTTCAGTTAGCAGTTAACAGTGAACAGTTATCAGTTAGTAGTTAGCAGTGATTAAGCAGCAGTGAAAAGTTATCAGTTTATCCTCTAATTCCTCCTTGTCTTCCCCCTCCCCCTTGTCTTCCTTGTCTTCCAGTCCCCAGTCCCCAGTCCCCAGTCCCCAATAATGAGAAATAATGTTATCTTCTAGAAAAAATCGCCTAGCTATCGTCAAATGACGCTTCTAAATAATCGGTATCGAATCCTACAAACATTAGGTAGAGGTGGGTTTGGAGAGACTTTTCTCGCAGAAGATACCCAAATGCCATCGAATCGGCGGTGCGTAATTAAAAAGCTTAAACCACAAAATAATAATCCGCAAATTTATCAGTTAGTTAAAGATCGATTTGCTAGAGAAGCCGCAATTTTAGAAGAATTGGGTGAGAAAAATCAGCAAATTCCTTGTCTTTATGCTTATTTCGAGTTTGGTGGTGAATTTTATTTAGTTCAAGAATGGATTTCGGGAGTTACACTTACTCAGAAACTTCAACAAGAAGGAATTTTAAGCGAAAGTTCGGTTAAAGAAATCTTAATTGGGATTTTGCCAGTTTTAGATTATCTTCACA
>NZ_JAAHBQ010000091.1 GCF_020144665.1 Oscillatoria salina IIICB1
TATTTGTCATCGCTCTAGCATTGGGGATTACACCGTTATTTGGGTGTAACCCTTCCGAGGTAAGTGAAACTCCAACCGAATCAACTGCGCCTGAAGCCTCTCAAACCTCAAATCTTGAAGCTACAGAAAGCCAATTAGAGGTAATGGTAAGTATTCCTCCGCAGAAATACTTTGTGGAGCGAATTGGTGGCGATCGCGTCAATGTTAGTATTCTCTTACCGCCAGGAGCGAGTCCTGCTACCTACGAACCCAAACCACAGCAACTTCAGAGTTTGAGCGATGCCGATGCCTATGTCCGCATTCACGTACCTTTCGAGAACGCCTGGTGGGAGCGCATTAGTTCCGCTAATTCCGATTTACAGGTAATAGATTTAACCGAAGATATCGACCGAATGCCAATGGCTTTCGACCATCACCACCACGGGGAAGAAGGCGAACACGGGCATGATGAAGCACACGGACATAATGAAGCAGAAGCTGAGACTGGTACTAATCCCGATCCTCATATTTGGCTATCTCCTCCCCTAGTTAAAGAACAAGCCCAGACAATTTACAACGCCTTAGTAGAGCTAGATCCGCAAAACCAGCCAAAGTATCAAGAGAATTTGGCAGCATTTATCGCCGAGATCGAACAGCTTAATCAAGACATAGAAGCCACCCTTGCTAATGTTGAAGACCGAACCTTTATGGTCTTTCATCCTGCTTGGGGATACTTTGCGGATGCTTATAACCTAGAAATGATTCCGATTGAAGTTGGCGGAAACGAGCCGAGTGCTGCGGAAATGTCTCAACTGATTAAAGAAGCTGAAGCAGAAAATATTGAGGTAATTTTTGCCCAGCCTCAATTCAGCACTAGATCTGCTAAAACCATTGCCAGTGAAATTGGTGGCGAAGTAATTTTAATCGATCCCCTGGCAGAAGATTGGATGAGCAATATGCGTAAAGTTGCCGACACTTTCGAGCAAGTTCTTAGCTAACGAGTCTGACTAACAATAATGAAACCATCAAATTCATCCGATCTGGTAATCGCAGTTAAGAATCTTTGGGCTGGCTACGAACAGAATGATGTTTTGCAAGGGATCGATTTTTTCGTTCGCGAATTAGACTACATTGGCATCATCGGTCCTAATGGTGGCGGTAAAACAACCTTATTTAAGGTGTTGCTAGGACTCCTAGCACCTCAACGAGGACAGGTCAAAATTTTAGGTCTGGAAGCCAAGCAAGGTCGGCGATATATTGGCTATGTTCCTCAAATAATTACCTTCGATCGCAGTTTTCCGATCGATGTTTGGGATGTGGTGCGGATGGGACGCTTGGGAAAACGCCGTCTTCTAAGTCGTTTTAATCGGCAAGACGATGAAAAGGTCGAACAGGCACTACGACAAGTAGATTTACTCGATCTTCGCCATCGTTCCGTAAGCGAGCTTTCTGGAGGTCAGCTACAACGAGTATATCTTGCCAGAGCCTTAGCGACAGAACCACGTATTTTACTGTTGGACGAACCGACTGCTAGCTTGGATAGTCGAGCATCGACAGCAATTTACGATCTACTGGAGGAGATTAATAGCTATGTGACGATTTTGACTATCTCTCACGATATTGGAGCTATTTCGTCTCAGGTTAAAACTGTAGGCTGTTTGAATCAAAAACTTTATTATCACGGCGATCGCCAAATAACTAATCAAATGCTAGAACAAGCCTATGGCAGCACCATAGAACAAGTAGTTCATAGTAGTGTTCCCCAGCGCATTTTAGACCGACACGATACAGAAGGATAGAAGATGTTAGAAGCCCTACAGCAAGAATTTATGCAAAATGCGCTGCTAGCTGGACTGCTGGTAAGTGTTGCTAGTGGAATTATTGGCAGCTTTGTCGTCGTCAATCGCATCGTGTTTATTGCAGGAGGAATAGCCCATGCAGCCTATGGAGGAGTTGGACTGGGTTTTTTCTTTCGCTTTAATCCCGTATTAGGAGCGATCGCTTTTAGTGTGGCAGCAGCAATGGGTATGGGTTGGGTGCAGCGTAAAACTCGACTGCGAGAAGATACCGTTATTGCTATGTTGTGGTCGATTGGGATGGCTATTGGGGTGATTTTTATCGATCTAACCGAAGGATATACGGCAGATTTAACCAGCTATCTTTTTGGGAGTATTCTGGCTGTTCCTCGGCAAGATTTGTGGATTATGTTACTCTTAGACATCACGATCGTTTTGTTGGTGATGGCATTTTATAAAGAGCTATTAGCTATTTCCTTTGACGATACTTTTGCCACAGTTCGTAATGTGCCAGTGGATGCTCTATATTTGATGTTGATGGTAATTATCGCTTTAACCACGGCGATGCTAATGCGAGTCGCGGGAGTGATTTTACTGATTGCCTTGCTGTCTATGCCTGCTGCGATCGCCAATCTTTATGTCCGAGATCTGAAGAAAACGATCTTGCTGGCTATTGGTCTGTGCATGGTTTTTACTACCCTAGGTTTAGCACTTTCCTACATTCTCAATTTTACTTCTGGAGCGACGATCGTACTTTGTGCTGCGGTTACTTATCTTGTTAGTCTGGGGATCGATGCTTGGCGAAAATCCCGTCATCAGCGCGATCGCAATTTTGAGAAAACCTAGACGACGCTTACATTCAAAAGGGGTAGCAGTGGTAGTAGAAGCCAGCCATATGTGTATGGTAATGCGGGGGGTACAAAAACCTGGTTCTTGGACTTCTACCAGTGCGGTTAGAGGTGTATTTGCCGATGATGCAAAAACCCGTCAGGAGTTCATGAGTTTAATTCGCCACAATCCTGGATGGCGTTAATCGATTTGCGTCTCACTGTTAGAGATGGGTATTAAGCTCATCTCTTTTTTTTTAGATATAATGATAATCGTTCTCAGAAAATGTCGTTATGATTATCGCGATCGCCAGTCCCCCAGGTGCGGGTAAAACCCACTGGATTCATCAACAAATAGCCCAAACCAATAAACCGGTAGGCTATTTCAGCCCCCAAACCGATTCTCTACCCATTGATGCAATATATCTCCAAAGTGAATATCCCCAACTGAAGCTTTATCAAACAGGAGAAGAAGCGGAATTAAACAAAACCATCACTTATCTCGAAATTCCCTGGTATTTAGATTTAGCAGGAATTGAACCGATACTGCAAACTTTAAACCCCCACCGAGTAGCCATAATTCCAGAGGATACAGATAGTACAGAATTAAAGACTTGGGCGGATGAAATTATTCCAGGAAATAACATCACCAAGCCAACTAAAGCCTTACAAATTCATCGGGGGGTTTTGACAGGGGAAATTTTAGATTTCGACAGTCTGGCTACTTTTTGGCTGGAACTTACCCAAGGTGCTTATGGTGAGGTAGTTCGCGCAAAGGGAATTTTCGATTTAGTAGACGGACAAATTTATTATGGTGACTTTAGATCGGGGAAATCGGAATTAAAATTTACACCCTTAAATTTACCCCGTTGGTTAAATGGTAAACCCGATCGCAAGAGCGGTTTTGAAATCGTGGGTAGTAATTTAGATAAGGCTGAAATTGCCCAAACTGTCCGAGATTGCTGTGTTCCCGAATCCGCAATTAATTATTACCAACAACAAGTAAAAAAATCTTTAGCAACTGAAGTAGAGGTAGTATGAAAATAGCAGTAATGTCTTGTATTCACGGTAATTATGCAGCTTTAGATGCAGTTTTACTGGATATTGACGAACAAAAAGCCGAAAAGATTTATTGTCTGGGGGATTTAGTGGGTTATGGTCCCTATCCCAATGCGGTAGTCGAACAAATTCGTTCCTTAGATATTCCCACCGTACAGGGTTGTTGGGATGAAGATATTGTCGAAGGATTAAATGCCTGTGAGTGTAGTTATCCTTCTCTGTTGGCGGAAAAAAGAGGCAGAATCGCCCACGAATGGACAAATAAAAAGGTCAATCCCGAAGTTAGGGAATATTTGGCACAACTACCCCATACCTATAAAGAAGATAATCTCTGTTTCGCACATGGTAGTCCGAGTAGCAACCACGAATATTTGTTACCCGAAATGGATGCTTTTACTGCTTTAGAAAGAGTTCTTTCCAGCGATGCAGATATATTATTTTGCGGACATACTCACGTTCCCTATGTTCGTACCTTAGATTCTGGACAATTACAGGTTAAAGTTTGTCAACCCAATCAAAACGAACAACCTGCGGTTAGTTTTAATACTCCCCTGAAGCGAATTATTAATGTCGGTTCGGTAGGCGAACCCCGTCATGGTCGTCCCAATGCTACCTATGTAATTTATGATACGGAGACAGAAGCAGTAAGCTTGCGGGAAGTGGAGTATGACTATCAAGCAACTTGTGCTGCTATTTTAGATGCTGGTTTACCGCCGATTTTTGCTTGGCGTTTGGCTAAGGGCTTGGAATTTGCTGAAAAAGCGGACGATCCGACTCATGTGTGTGAGAGGTAATTTGTTTGGTTTTGGGATCTGGCGATCGCTTTTCTAATTGCTTGACAAAAAATTGAGCGATCGCGCTACAACACAACAACTAGGCATACAATAATTGATTATTCATTTCTTCAACTGTTAACGCACTTACTAGAATACCAATACGCCTCGCAATTTTATAGACATTTTTCTACTGAATCAAATGGAAGTAGCGCATAACAATACTCTACAAATTCTGAAGTTCCAAAATCCCCCTGTTGTACCAGCCAATCATAAATGAGAATTCCATTTAATGATGCGTGATTGGGGGTAAACCATGGTGCTGCTTCATCACTGACAAAAGCTAAATGAAAATTTAATTGAGAATGTAGCCTACGGATAAAAGGAATCAACTCAGCGTGCAAATGGATGACATTTTGAGGATACTCAGCATTTGCATTCCAATGGAATCTACCGCAATGCCGTTTTATTTGCAAGGGATAAGTCGCAATGATGTAATAGTCATAATCACCACGATCTCCACCAAAATAACTAAATCCAAGTGGTTTTTCTCCATTTCCTGTAGCTAAAACGCACCTTCCTGGCATATCTGACATTGGAAATGAAATACCAGGGGGAGTATAAACCATGGAGTCAGACAAAAGTATTTTTTCAAAATTTGTAGGAGAACACCGCTTTTCCTGAAAGTAAAACCGCACTTCAAAGCATGGTCCATACATCCAGTACCGCTTCTCGTTGAGGAATTGAAGATTTTCACAGAGCATTGAATTCATTACATAAAATAGAGTTATTGCAAAATATAAATATAAACTGCTGAAGTGATTGCTTTGATTGGCTTCCAAGGATTTATGATCAAATAATATAACTATTCAGCAGTACATAATCTAAAACCCTCAACCCTGCCTACATCATAAAGCCACTGCCAAAAACCCAAACAACTGAACCAAAACAATACTGGAATTACTAGGCAAATTGATCGCTCTATGTAACTGCTTTACAAAAATTGGGCGATCGCAATTATAATTACAGATCGCGATTAGACTTCTCAATTTTAGTTTCGGTAAGTATCAATATCAATATAAGCATTTACATTTGATAAAAATTTAAGATTATTTACATTGAAACTTATTGCTGGAGTAGTTTGAGTATCATCCGTTGTAATCCAAAGCACCACTTCTAAGCGAGCAGAAAGATTCAATTTTTCAGCAATTTCATTTATTTGATTAATTTTCGGTTTTAAAATTTTAATTACTTCTGATGCCATTTCATCAACATAAATTATTTCATTTATTATCTTTTGTGTTGACAATTTCCAAGAACTAGACCTATGTATTATACCTGCTACTCTTTCTCCTTTCCTTCTCACTGATGTAGGTTTAATATTTAGGTAATCAGTCACATCATTTGGTTCAAAATCTTCACCGTCTAAAGCAAAATATACATAGCATTCATTCGTGTCCAAAATATCTCCTCAAAAACCTAACAACTTACATCTTCAGTCGGATAACTATTTATCTGCGTAGACTTTCAGCTTTGCCATTCACTATTAAAACTATTGGTTCTCCCGTTTGTTTCATTTGAGCGATTAGGCTTCGCCTAGCCTTCGGATCGCACTTTACGAACTACATACGAAAAATAGCAAAAAATAATATCAAACAAGATTTAAAGCGATTTTTAAAGCTTTTTGCACTTTAATAGATAAATCTGGTGATAAGTTACCTAGTTTTCTTTGAAAAACTGATGCACTTACTGTAGCTATTTTATCGGCTCTAATCAAAGATGTTTTCTTCAAGCCTGTTTGTGCAAATTGAGCATCACTATCTTGAATCAAGACCCAACTATTTTGCAAACTACCAGCAGGAATTTTAGAAAATATACCCAGAATAATTACTTCTTCTCTATGTATCGCTAGAATTAGTGCGGGTCTTAATTTAGCAGCAGTGAGATCGCTAAAAGGAAATCTAACTAGCCATATTTCTCCAGGTTGAGGTTTAGGCATCATAGATATCTTCTTCCTCATCGTTCCATTCTGTAAAACCAGTTTCTGCTATTTGCATCATTTGTAGAGTTTCTAGTTTTTCTTCTAAATCTTCCATTAGTATTATTTGTTCTTGTATCGGTAACTGAAAGATCATTTGTTTGATTTCTTCTAATGTTGGCATAGTTTTAAACCCAATTTAGTTATCTCAATTATACGAAAACTTTTTGGCTATCTGTCTTGTACGGGGTAAAACTTTCTTTCTTGCATAAATTAACCTACAGGACGAGTTTTTCCTGATTCTATATCTGCTAATCCTTGTTTAATACCTGCGTTAGCAAAGTCATGCCGTAGGCTTATCGCTTCTAGCCTTTCAATTTTGTCTAAAATATGAAAGGAATTATTCCTTGTTCTTCGATAGCCAGGGTAATTAATTTAATTGAAGAACGAATATTTTCAATTTCTTGAGGATTGGATTTTTCGAGAAATTTAATTGGTTGTTTGCGAAATCTGACCGCCATTTTTGACCCAATCTGTTAAATCTACTAATTCTTCTTTTTATGTTGAAGGTATCCCGAATTCTATTTCTAATTCCTCCTGTTCTTTGTCACTAATATAAGGAATCAAAATTTGAGATAAACTAGCTCTTTCTTCCTGGATAACTTCTTTTATGGTTTCTTTGATTAAGGCTTTTAATTCTTGTTTTTCCATGTTGTTGTTATTTACAGTTATTTAGCTATCTAAATTTTAGCAGCATAGATACGAGTGTAGTTATTGCAGTCGGAGAGAGATATAATGATTATCATTATTACAGACAGGCAGATCGATGTGGGCAATATTAAGCGGAATTGAAGGAAATATCGCAGCTTATGAAGCAGTGTTGGCAGATCTCAACCGCCAGCGCGTCAAAGTAGAGGAATTGTATATTTTGGGCGATATCGTCGCAGCTAACCCAGATAGCGAAAAAGTAATCAGACGCATTCAAAACCCGTTACCAGGAAAATTAGAACCCCAAGTATGTGTCGGCTGGTGGGAAGAACAATGCTTTGCTTTACACGGTGTGGGTTCGACAGCAGAACCGACAGAATTAATCGATCGCTTTGGCAAAGAAACCGCTAAACTACTGTGGGATTCCGTATCTCGCGAAACGGTACAGTGGTTACGCAACTGTCATTTTGGCTTCTTTGAATTAGATTGTTTGTTAATTCACGGTAGCACTGTTAGCGTCAGTGATGAGTTAACCCCCGAAACCCCACCTTGGCAAATGCTAGACCGTTTGCAGAGAGTTCAGGCAAATTATCTCTTTTGTGGTCGTTCGGGTCAAGTATTTGAATATCAGCTACAAGGAGGTTCGGTAAATAGTTCGGTGATGACTTTAGAATCTAAGCAACCCGTGCAAACGATTACTGCACCTAAAAGAAGAGTTATTGGGGTGGGAAATGTCGGTAGAGAACCAGGAAAGGCTACTTATACGCTTTATAGTCCGTATAGCGAACTCGCCAAAGGCGAGGCACTGCGCGATCGCCTAGAATTCAAAAAAGTTTACTATGGCAAGAAAAAGGGATTTGGTAATTAGGGCTTGCTGAAGAAAATTAACTTTCTGTGTCTAGGGGATATGGTATCCGCAACCAAGCGCGATCGCTCTTTAATTTCCCACCGCAAGAAACCCGGTTTCTGATATTTACATTCACAGTGAATTCTGGATGAATCGATACTCACTGATGACTTCAGCTAACTGATAGCAGGTTTCATAGTCTAAATAGTCTCTGAAGTATCCAAAAACATTAGAGATAATATTTCGGTTTTCTGGATATTGTTTCAAGCCCTGCTGCGAGTAAGCGATCGGCTAAACTAGAGCTTGATGTGAAGGCAAAGAAGGAAGCGATCGTGAAGCAAATCATCTATTCTGGGTTTTTGGCAATTTTAGGAATGACTGTCAGTATTGACAGCGCGATCGCGCAAGTTGAAAATCCGTCAGATACCTTTGAGACGTTTACAGATTGGTGTCTGAATCAAGACGAGTTAACCCCAGAGGCTCGTCATACGGTTCAAGTATTATTAGAGCAAGCAGAAACACAAGAGTGCGATCGCGCCACAGAAATTCTCACTCAAAAAAAAGAGCTTAATCTAAGTGAAAATGCGATTGTAGACGTAACCCCCTTAGCTAGTCTTCAGAATCTGACATCGCTTGGGCTTGGTGAAAATAACATTGAAGATGTAACGCCCTTAGCCAATCTCCACAATCTGACAGCGATTGTTCTTTGGAACAATGAGATTGTAGATGTAACCCCCTTAGCCAGTCTCCAGAATCTGGAAGAGCTTTATCTTATTAACAATGAAATTGAAGATGTAACCCCCTTAGCCAATCTCCAGAATCTGGAAGAGCTTTATCTTATTAACAATGAAATTGAAGATGTAACCCCCTTAGCCAATCTCCACAATCTGACATTGCTTTGGCTTGGTGACAATGAGATTGTGGATTTAAAACCCTTAGCCAATCTCCAAAATCTGACATGGCTTGAGGTCGGTTCCAATGGGATTGTAGATGTAACGCCCTTAGCCAATCTCCACAATCTGACAGAGCTTGAGGTTGATGGAAATAAGATTGTAGATGTAACGCCCTTAGCCAATCTCCAGAATCTGACACGGCTTGAGGTTGGTTTCAATGAGATTGTAGATGTAACGCCCTTAGCCAATCTCCAGAATTTGACACGGCTTGAGGTTGGTGGAAATGGGATTGTAGATGTAACCCCCTTAGCCAATCTCCAGAATCTGGAAGAGCTTTATCTTATTGACAATGAGATTGTAGATGTAACGCCCTTAGCCAATCTCCAGAATTTGACACGGCTTGAGCTTCGTGACAATGAGATTGAAGATGTAACTCCCTTAGCCAATCTCCAGAATTTGACAACGCTTGGGCTTGGTGGAAATGAGATTGTAGATGTAACCTCCTTAGCCAATCTCCAGAATTTGACAACGCTTGGGCTTGATTTCAATGAGATTGTAGATGTAACCTCCTTAGCCAATCTCCACAATCTCGAAGAGCTTTTTCTTAGTTTCAATAAAATTGTAGATGTAACCCCCTTAGCTAATCTCCACAATCTCGAAGAGCTTGATCTTGGTTCCAATAATATTGGAGATGTAACCCCCTTAGCCAATCTCCAGAATCTGACAACACTTGGGCTTAGTGGAAACGATCTCAAAATTCCCACTTGTCCAATTCAACCAGAAACCGTTTGCAGGTTCTAGTAGAACAACAATATCGCTGTAGTCTTGAAAGCAAAAGTAAAAATTGCAGTCGTGGGAGATGTTCGCGATCGATGGGAAACTGAGGTGAGGGGGAAATATTTGGTTTTTGGCTAAACTAGAGCTTGACATGAAGGCAAAAAAGGAAGCGATCGTGAAGCAAATCATCTATTCTGGGTTTTTGGCAATTTTAGGAATGATTGTCAGTGTTGACAGGGCGATCGCACAAGTTCAAAATCCTTCAGATACCTTTAAGACGTTTACGGATTGGTGTCTCAATCAAAACGATTTAACCCCAGAGGCTCGTCATACGGTTCAAGTGTTATTAGAGCAAGCAGAAATACAAGAGTGCGATCGCGCCACAGAAATTCTCACTCAAAAAAAAGAGCTTAATCTAAGTGAAAATAAGATTGTAGATGTAACCCCCTTAGCCAATCTCCAGAATCTGAGAGAGCTTGGGCTTGGTGGAAATGATCTCAAAATTCCCACTTGTCCAATTCAACCAGACACCGTTTGCATCTTCGAGTAGAACACCAATATCGCTGTAGTCATGAAAGCAAAAGTAAAAATCACGATCGTGGGAGATATTCGCGACTAATGGGAAACTAAAGATTGAATTGCCCTTGAACGTATGGGGATCGATCTATTTTTGTGGGGGATTTTGGTAATGAAGCGATCGCGCGATCGCGCTTATCTCTATTAATCTGGGAATCAATTGACGAATTTCACAGGCGACCATCAACCTACATCGTACGGTCGGGATGCTACGAATCCTAGAGGAAATATGTATTCAAGTACAATAGTTAATCAACTTAATTTACGATAACTATGTCTCGCGCTAAAGCCCTGCAATATTATCTTTTAACCCGTCTAATGCTCGCACCACTGATGTTGTTTACCATCGTCACCCTCGTCTTTCTCTTGTTGCGAGCAACTCCCGGCGATCCTGCTGATGCTATTCTAGGTAATCGCGCCCCGGAAGCGGCAAAAATTGCTCTGCGCGAACAACTTGGACTTAACAAACCTTTGTTTCTGCAATATCTCGACTATCTCGGCGATTTGCTGCGTCTCGACTTAGGAAGCTCCCTCACTAGCGCTGGTTTGCCAGTTTGGGAGGTAATTAAGCAATATTTTCCCGCTACAGTGGAACTTGCTTTTTTTAGTATGGTAGTTGCCGTAATTGTGGGCGTGGGTGTAGGCATGATTTCTGCTTCGTTTCCAGGTACATTTCTCGATGCTGGGGGTAGACTTTTTGGCATTATTACCTACTCTTTGCCTTTATTTTGGGTGGGAATGGTTTTGCAATTAATTTTTGCTGTGGGGCTAGGTTGGTTTCCGATTGGTACTCGTTTTCCGATTAGTTATCCACCACCGCCAACGATTACTGGCTTGTACACTTTTGATAGTCTTTTAAGTGGTAATTTTCAGCAATTTTTGATTGCTTTGCATTATCTGGCTTTACCTTGTTTGGCTTTGGGCGTACTTTTGAGCGGTATTTTCGAGCGAATTGTGCGCGTAAATTTGAAGAAAACTTTGCAAGCAGATTATGTGGAAGCTGCGAGGGCGAGAGGGATTCCGGAAATTAAAATTCTGTTTAATCATGCTTTTAAAAATGCTTTAATTCCGGTAATTACAATTCTGGGATTGACTTTTGCTGCTTTGTTGGGAGGTGCAGTTTTAACTGAAGTTACCTTCTCTTGGCCCGGTTTAGGTAATCGTCTCTATGAAGCCATTTCCCTGAGAGATTATCCCACAGTCCAGGGAATTATGGTCTTTTTTGGCGCGATCGTGGTGGTGGCTAGCATTTTGATTGATATTGCTAATGCTTATGTCGATCCGCGTATTCGTTATTAATAGTAGGGGCAACCACAGGGGGATTGCCCCTAAATTTTGGTTGTGAGAAATTTCTTAACATATTCTGTTAAAATTTTTCTCAAAAATCAATTGCTTTTCTTCAGTTATGGCAAGCTAAAATTAGTAGGCTTCCCAAGCCGATTAAGCCAAGGGGGAAGGTATGAAAATATCACAGCCAGATCGGGAATTGTTACCTAATGAAACGCCGACACTAGAAGGGTTAACTGATAGTGGTTTCAAGAAGATTCTTGTTGCTCTCGATCGCCAGAGTGAAAAAACAATTTTTGCTAAAGCACTGAAATTAGCAAGCCAAGGTGAAAGCAATTTAATGATTTTCCACGGGATTAGCGAACAGTTGCTGAAAACTCCAGATATGGTTAATACAGCAAATCCTTGGGCTTTTGATGGCTTTTATCCCCCAGACAATTTTGAATACTTCGAGAAAGTTCGTCAGGCAGCCCTGAATGAAGTTTTAAGCTGGTTGCGATCGCTGTGTGAAACGGCAACAAATCTCGGCATTCCGACAGAGTTTGATTACAAAATGGGAGATCCCGGACACGTAATTTGTAATTGTGCTAAAAATTGGGGTGCAGATTTAATTATTGTCGGTCGTCGGGGTCGCTCTGGTTTAAGCGAAATTTTGCTTGGTAGTGTTAGTAATTACGTTTTGCATCATGCTACCTGTGCAGTTTTGGTTGTTCAGTAAGGGGCAATAATTACAGTTTCTATCTACTCAGGGACTCGCTCAATTTGCGTTTGAAAATAAGCTTCTTGATAGCCTAACATCTCAGCTATTTTTAAACCTTCTTGCAGCATAGCTAAAGCTTGAGTGTAGTTTTTCTGTTGGAAATAAATTTGCGCGAGTTGGTCGTAAGTGTTCATCAAATTATAAAAATCATAAGACTGTTGTTCGACCTTAATTAATTCCTGATAAACGGCGATCGCGTAGTCAGTTTCATCATAAGCTGCGTATAGTTGGGCTAATTGATTAAGTGCATTACGAGCATAAGCAAACTGTTGCAAAGCCCAAGCTAAGTCAAAAGCTTCCCGATAGTTTTTGCTGGCTTGTTCTGGTTGATTAATTGTGCGATAATTATTAGCAAGAGAAATTTTCAGTTCGGCTAATTTGACTAATTGTTGATTGCCTTGATAAATTTCGGCTAACTGTTCTTGAATGGGGATCGCCTTTTCTGGTTCTTTTGCTTGCTGATAAATAAAAGCTAGCTGTTCGAGATAATTTAGTTGTTCGAGAGGAAGAAGCGGTAATTCAGTTAAATTGAGTAACTCTTCATAAGCTTGGGCTGCTTGGGAATAATTAAACCAAGTTAAATTTAGTTTTCCGATAGTTTGTAAAGCTGTAGCGATCGCGCGACGATCTTGGACTTCGCGCGCTCGTTGTAAAATTATCTCATACACTGATAAAGCCTGTTTGGGAACCCGAATTTGTTCGTAAGCAACACCTAAAGCAGTCAGTAACTCTGGAGTTAACTGATTTTCTGCGGCTGCTTCTTGCTGAATAGTTTCTAAACGCTGAGTAATAATTTGGACATCTCTTTTGCGAGTATTATTCCAAGCAACTACTCCCACTCTCGCTAAAGAATTTACCTCTTCAATTATACCTAAAAAACGGCGCAAACGCAATTCCCGATACCAAATTGTAAACGCCTCATCTTGCTTTCCACTATTAAATAAAGCAGTTGCTTCCGCATTCAATTTAGCCAATTCCTGTTCTAAACGCAAACGTTCCACCGCAGAGAGAGAACGATCGCCACTTAAATCGGGTAATAATGGATCGGGAGTAGTAATTTCTAAAGGACTAACTTGCGGTTGAGTCTGGGCTAATGCTAAATTTAGATCGCCAAACCAAGACATATTTATTGTCAAACTTCCTACAACTACCGCCATTCCCAATTTAAGCATTTTTGAGTAACCTTTCGCGTAGCCCATCTCAATTTTACCTAGTTTAACTTAACTTTGCTACCCGATCTGACTGAAAAAACCTCAACTAAGTTTCTCTTTAATTATTCTCCCGCTTGTTGTTTAAGTAAATTCACCACAGTATCCAACAACCATAATCCAGCATCTCGTAAAGCTTGAATTCTTTCTGATACATCATTAATAATTCCACGTTGTTTTGCCAACAAAATTATTCTCCCTGTACCGTAATAATACCAAAGCTTTTAGCACATCGACGCGCTGCACGATCGTCAATTATTGCTCCATAGTTTACTGCTTTTAATGCTAAACTTAATACTTCGGATTCTCCTTTTTCTAAATCCCAAGCCGCTATTTCAGGTTCTACTGAAGAAACTTCTACTTTTCGCACCCAATCTACGTTAGGTAATTGCTGAGAAGCAAAATCATCTTTACTTGAATTCGTTATCTCATCCCAAACACCTTGGGGAATAAAAATTTCTTCAAAAAGCTGTGGGAGGAGATCGGTTTGTTGACTCTTAAACAAAACAATTAGTGGGGAAGAATTAACAATAACTTTTTTAATCAACATTATTCATATCTTCAGCTAATTCTTCAGCAGTATCTTGCATAAAATCCACTTGATAGCGAGTTAAAGCAGCAATAAAGTCAGCACGACTTAAGCCAGCGATTTCTGCTGCTTTACCTTGAGATATTTCTCCTCACTCATACCATTTGATTGCCGCAGCTATACGCATTTCGCTAACAAATTCATCGGGAGATTTTCTCAAAGCGGAAAAAACTGTTTCTGGTAGTTGAATAGATAAGTTTTTCATGAGATGATTATTTGAGATTAAGATAATTATAGGAAAAATTAAGCGAGAGTTAGTAAATTGAAGCCGATCCTAATGAATAAAATAGCCAAACTACTTTTAAGCCTGGTACTGCTGATAAGTTTAACTGCTTGCAGCACAAATCGACTGAACGCCCAAGAAAGAATATTTCTCGATTTGAAATTAGAATTTTTAGACGAATATCAGTTGCCAAAAAGTAACTTTAATGGTACGAAAGTCGGAGGATTATCCGCGATCGCCTACGATCCCGCTTCCTCGAACTACTATGTAATTTCTGACGATCGCAGTAACTTTGCCCCCGCAAGATTTTATACTTTCAACATTGGCTTTAATCAAAAAGACTTAGATAAGATCGGCATAGAGAAGGTTGACATCAAAAACGTTACCTATCTCCGTAACGAAAACGGACAAACTTATCCTGCGGGTAGCGTCGATCTTGAAGGAATTGCTGTTTCTCCGAAAAGAACGATCTTCGTTTCCAGTGAAGGAATTCCCTCTCAACAAATTGCGCCCTTAATTGCTGAGTATGACATCGAAACTGGGAAACTACTGTCAAAATTACGACTTCCCCAACGTTACTTACCCAACGAAACCGATAAACAAGACGAACCTCCACGAGGAGTCCAAGATAACCTCGGCTTTGAATCCTTATCCCTTAATCCTAACGGATTAGCAGCCAGCGATCCCTTTCGGTTATTTACCGCCACCGAAGCAGCACTACTACAAGATAAAATAGCGTTAAATCCAGAAACTAGCGATCGCCTGCGCTTTCTCCACTACGTTATCGGACCCGTAGGTTCCCCATTGTTACTAGCCGAACACTTGTATTTACTCGAACCCACACCAAAAAACACGATCGCCAATGGCTTAACCGAGATGAGTGCGATCGAACCAGAAGGATTCTTCTTAACATTAGAGCGCACATTCGGCGCGATCGGAGCAGGAGCAAAAATTTTTCAAGTCGTCATTGGTAACGCTACCGACATCTCCGGTGTTGACAGCTTAAAAGGAGAACTGGGCGAACTGCAACCCCTCAAGAAAAAAATCTTACTCGATCTTAGCGAACTCGGTATTTATCTCGACAACCTCGAAGCAATGACCCTCGGACCGCGTTTTCGCGACGGAACCCAAAGTTTAATTTTACTCAGCGATGATAATTTTCGTGACAACCAAGTAACTCAGTTTCTCTTATTCCGCCTCACAGAGGGATGATTTAACATAGTCGGTTTGGCTCGTAGCTTACCAAAGAGACAAAAAATAGCACAAAGACAACATAGTTATGACAGATATCAAAACCTTAGCTCAATTAATGGCAGCAGATTTTAGCAACCAAGAGCAAGCCTTTGAAAATCCCCCTTTATTCGCTCATATCCGCGTCTGTATGCGTCCTCTGCCCTTAGAATTTCTCGATGGAGTGAGTATGATGGTAGAGCAAGCTTACGATTATATGCTCAACACGCCTTATCGACTGCGAGTGATTAAGTTAGTAGGGAGCGATCGCGGCATTGAAATTGAAAACTACATCGTTAAAGACGAGAAAGACGAGAAAAACTTCCACGGTGCAACTCGCGACTTAGATAGATTGTACACCTTAAAACCAGCCCAAATCGAGAAATTACCAGGCTGCAACATGATCGTCAAGAAAACTGAAAACGGCTTTACCGGAGAAGTCGAACCCGGTAAAAGTTGTATCGTCGTCCGCAAAGGAAAAACCACCTATCTCGACAGTACCTTTGAAATCGACGAAACCCAATTTATCAGCTACGATCGCGGACGAGATCCAGAAACCGACGAACACATTTGGGGTTCTGTCGCAGGTCCATTTCGCTTTGTCCGTTGGGCAACTTTTGCCGACGAAGTAAAAAGTTAAAGATTAAATTTGCTATTTTATTAGTTGCCACCGCAGCTACATCAGCTAAACCCGTTAAAGCGGGTTTTTTTTGTTTAGTTGAATTGATATGACGATCGTTTAAATCAGGTAAAAAATAGATTATGAGCAAAACTTTAGCTCTGCAAATTATCAAATTTTCGGCAGATAAAAATTGTTTAAGCGAATGCACAATATCTTATCGAAGGATATCACCTTATACAGTTAATTTTCAAAATCACGAATTAGGAAATCACCAGTTTGAAGGTAGAGATATTTTTGATTGTCTTTGTCAACTTAGAGTCCTTCTTGAAGAAAAAGGTTGGAATATTCTTTGCAATGGCGCACGAATTGATGCTTACCCATCACCAATGTCACGAGATATGGGAGGAGGAATAAAGCTTTATCGGCTAAAACTAGGTAAACGTCCTCAACGAAGCGATTTACTGAGAATATTTGATCGGGCAGAGCCAGAACAAATTGGTACAGTTGAAGAACAACGTGCTTACTACGAAAAGTGGCGTGCAAGTAAAAAAACAGATGAAAGCTTTTAAAGAGAGTAACCAAGCTTCCTAGGAAGGAAGAATGACATTGCTGAGGAAAACCGACAAAAATGCTATCTACTAAAGAATAGAGCTAATTTACCAGACAAAACGCCATACCGAGATTAGCCGAGAGAGCCAAGCGCGAGATCCTCTCAACCCACCCAGACAGAGAAAATCCAAAATCCAATTCCCAAAAGCGTTACCGAGGGTACCAATACCTGGTACATTTACCGAGTATCGATAAATAGATTTATAGACTGAGTATGAAAGTCCTGGTTATTGGTGGCGATGGCTACTGCGGTTGGGCAACCGCACTACATCTGTCGAACAAAGGTTACGAAGTCGGCATTATGGATAACCTGGTGCGGCGCTATTGGGATAGTAAGTTAGGGGTAGACACTCTAACTCCCATAGCGCCAATTCAGCGACGAATCCAACGCTGGCAAGATTTAACAGGTAAATCGATCGATTTGTTTGTTGGCGATATCACCGAATATGATTTTCTCATCAAAGCGTTGCATGAGTTTGAGCCAGAAGCGATCGTTCACTTTGGCGAACAACGTTCCGCGCCTTATTCAATGATCGATCGCGAACACGCGGTCATGACTCAAATGAATAATGTCGTAGGAACTTTAAACATTCTCTACGCGATGAAAGAAGACTTCCCAGATTGCCATTTGGTGAAATTGGGAACAATGGGCGAATACGGTACGCCAAACATCGATATCGAAGAAGGCTACATCACAATCGAACACAACGGGCGTAAGGACACCCTACCTTATCCCAAACAGCCCGGATCTTTCTATCACCTGAGTAAAGTACACGACACCCATAACATCCAGTTTGCTTGCAAAATTTGGGGCTTACGCGCCACCGATTTGAATCAAGGTGTGGTTTATGGTGTCTTGACAGAAGAAACGGGTATGGACGAAATGCTCATCAACCGTCTCGACTACGACGGCGTGTTTGGGACAGCATTAAATCGCTTCTGCATTCAAGCCGCAGTGGGACATCCTCTGACAGTTTACGGTAAAGGCGGTCAAACCAGAGGTTTCCTCGATATCCGCGATACAGTACGCTGTTTAGAGTTAGCGATCGCTAATCCCGCCGAACCCGGTCAATTGCGCGTCTTTAACCAATTCACCGAAATGTTTAGCGTTGGCGATTTGGCAATGATGGTCAAAAAAGCCGGGACTTCATTGGGACTTGATGTGGAAATTAAGAATTTAGAGAATCCCCGCGTCGAGTTAGAACAACATTATTTCAACGCGAAAAACACCAAATTACTCGACCTCGGTTTGCAACCTCACTATCTCTCTGACTCATTGCTAGATTCCCTGCTGAACTTTGCCACTAAATACAAACATCGCGTCGATACCAACCAAATTTTGCCCAAAGTCTCTTGGCATCGCAAGTAGATGTTTGTCGGGATGAAAGTATCCCTAAGCCTGTACATTGGTTGGTAGGGCGGGCATCTTGCCCGCTACTACCTACT
>NZ_JAAHBQ010000092.1 GCF_020144665.1 Oscillatoria salina IIICB1
TTATGTGCGAACAGTTAGCAAATACCCACATTGCTCAATTAGTTGTAGAGATGAAAATGCAACGTTTTCACAACTTTCCCAGTCACCAATCCCCAATCCCCAATCCCCAATCCCCAATCCCCAATCCCCAATCCCCAATCCCCAATCCCCAATCCCCAATCCCCAATCCCCAATCCCCAATCCCCAGTTGTACTATGGTTAAGAGAGGATAGCAAAGAATTTGATAACACTGTGGAAATAACCTTTTTAGGAACAAGCTCTGGAGTACCGACGCGATCGCGTAATGTTTCTAGTATCGCTTTACGTCTCCCTCAACGTGCAGAAGTGTGGATGTTTGACTGCGGGGAGGGAACTCAACATCAGATTCTTCGCAGTGACATCAAAACTTCGCAAATTAGCCGCATTTTTGTTACTCATATGCACGGAGACCATATTTTTGGTTTGATGGGTTTAATCGCTAGTTGCGGTTTAGCAGGTCAATCGCAAAAAATTGAAATTAATGGACCATTCGGTTTAGAAGAGTATCTTCGTGCTGGTGCAAAATATTCCTACATGGAAATTGGGAGACGAGTTCGAGTTCATACTGTCCTACCGGGCTTAGTTTACGAAGATGATGAATTTACCGTTACTTGTACTAAATTAAAGCATCGCGTCCCGGCTTTTGGCTATCGGATTACGGAAAAAGACCGACCGGGAAGATTTAAAGTAGAAAAAGCTACAAAGTTAGGTATTCCTCCAGGTCCAATTTACGGTCAGCTAAAACGTGGAGAGACAGTTAAATTACCCGATGGAAGAGTTATTCGCGGAACCGACCTTTGCGATCCACCCGAAACAGGGCGTAAAGTTGTTTATTGTACGGATACAATTTACTGTGATTCAGCCGTAGAATTAGCCCAAGATGCTGATGTTTTGATTCACGAAGCTACTTTTTCTCATCAAGATGCTGAATTAGCTTTTGAACGGCTTCATTCTACTTCCACAATGGCTGCTCAGGTAGCGTTAAGTGCAGGAGTGAAACATTTAATTCTCACTCATTTTAGTCCTCGTTACGCTCCTGGTAATCCTTTACAGTTAAATGATTTACTTGCGGAAGCACAAGCAATTTTTCCCAACACTCAACTCGCTTACGATTTTATGACTTATGCTGTACCCAGACATAAAAATGTCGAGGCTTACGAAGGTGCTTCGGTAAGCTGAAATTTCAACAAAACAGCACTGTACATATTCTCAGATGTTTAAATCAAGATTTACTGACCAAATAAAAGTATGATTGAAAATTCGCTATTTTTCCTCTAGAGACGTTGCCTGCAACGTCTCTACAAAGATTTTTTTACCTGAGAAATTACAACCAGTTACCAACTAAAACAAATGCTGACCAAAAATAAGGATGAGCAAATAAATTTCTCCTCTGCTAAAACTTCAACTTGTGAGCTAAATTCACCTAACCCCACACTCGACGCAAATTCAACACAAAACCGGGTAAGATTTCTTCACCGGATAACTCCGTCGGATTGGACAATATTTCTCCTTCTAAACCCACTCGATAAACTGCCACGGTGCGATTTTGCGGGTCGATTAACCACCCCAATCTCGCCCCATTATCCAGATACTCTTGCATTTTTTCTTGTAAAGATTTAAGCTTATCAGAAGCAGAGCGTAACTCCACCACAAAATCCGGGCAAATATGAGGAAATGTATCTTTTTGTTCATCCGTCAGTGCATCCCAACGCTCTTGACTAATCCAACAAGCATCGGGAGAACGATTTGCATTATTGGGTAAAGTGAACCCAGTTGAAGAGTCAAATGCCTCTCCGGGTTCACCCGCATTTCGCCACCATAAATACAATTCGCCAGAAATGCTCCAATTTCGTTTTCCAGTCTCCCAACCTGTGGGTGGGTTCACAATTAACTCTCCTTTTGCCGTTCTTTCTAGTTGTAATTCTCGATTGCAGGCTGCCAGAGCTGTAAACTGTTCTAGGGTGACGTAGAGATTCAGGGTTTTGGGTAAATTCAGTAATAGTGTTTCGGTTTCCGGTTTGGCGGGTGTTTGTACCATTTTGACCCCTCCTACCATAAAGATTGTCTAGTTAGATTTTAGGCGATCGCTTTAGTAATTTTTTAACCCTAGCCATCCTTCTAGTCTTCTCTCTCCAGAGCCAAGATTTTTCGCTCCGAACTTACAACCAGTTACCAACTAAAACAAATGCTGACCAAAAATAAGGATGAGCAAATTTTTCCTCTGCTAAAACTTGAACTTGAGCGCGGCGTAAAGCTTCAGCTTTACTAATTTCTGGATTCGTTAATTCCCGGTAAAAATTAGTCATTAACAAAGAAGTTCCTTCGTCACTAACATACCATAAACTAGCTACAGTGCTACGTGCGCCTGCTCTAACAGCGACACCAGCTAATCCGAGTGCAGCGCGATCGTCTCCGGCTGCGGTTTGACACGCACTCAAAACCAATAATTCAATGGGGCGAATTTGTTTGGTATCAGATTTGAGCAAATTGCGTAAATCTTCGATATTAATTTTCTCATTCCAAGTCAAAACAAAGGTATTTTCTACTTGAGAACTAAATTCGCCATGAGTTGCTAGGTGAACTACTGGATAAGCTTTTTCTGTTACTTGTTGGTTAACATTTGGTTCGGTAAAAGACTCGTTGATTAAAATTTCAGTGGGTACTTGAGATTGAATTTTTGCTAATTCATCTGCTACTCCGGGAAGAGGAGCAAATCCTTGACGCGCTTCGCTTAATCCACCGCTCAAAACTTGAATTTTTTCTCTTGCTAAGGGTTTGGGGTCTACTAATTGTAAACTAGGAGCAGTAGCGACGCTGTAAGTTTCGGCAAGGTACTTTTCCCCATCATGAAGGGTAGCAATGGGAATATTACGAAATCTGCCATCAGGAACTAACACGATGGTTTCAATATCGCTAGATTTGAGTTCTTTTTCTATAGGGCGAATTAGCCAATTATAAACTTTTTGGGAAGGTTCCAAGAAATTCTCGATAAAACGGCGCTCTCTAGGATTTGTTAGCGCTTGAAACATTTCTTGAATAGTTGCTTCTATTTCGGCTTTTGGTAAGTTGGTTGTATAGCTAATTAAAGGTCGATCTGGTAAGGCTAAAATTACTTCGAGGCGATCTGCTAAAATGATGGGGTAAAAGATAGCTGCTTTGCGATCTAATTGGTCAATTGTAACTGGTTGTGCGTCTAAACAAGCGTCGCGAAAAAAGTTATCTAGTTCGGCTAGTTGTAGAGATTCGATGATTTCTCGCGCTTGTTTAAGGTTTTCTTGGGTAGGATTTTCTCCTGGTTGATTGGGTTGCAAAAGTAAGGAGACTAATTCGCGATAGACTGGTTCTACACTTTCACGGAAATCATATTGAACTTCGGAACTGATTGCTACTATATCGCTACGCAAAGCTTTCAGGTTGTCTACTGCTTGGGAGTAAGCATTTATAGCGCCTTTTCTCTCTTTTTTTACTGCTAAAATTTTCCCTAGTTGCCATTGCCATTGATATGCTAGATCGGGTGCGTTGATTCCTTGGGCTAAAATTAACGCTTGTTCGGTTATTTCTTTGGCTTCGTCCCATTGTTGGTTTTGTTGGTATAATTTACCTAGGTTTCCTAAGCCAGAAGATTCTGCTCTGCGATCGCCTAAATTTCTTGCTTCTTGAATCGCTGTAGCGAGGATTTTACTAATTCCTGAAGCAGAAATTGCGCTTGGTAAATTCTGTTTGTTTTTAACATCTTTTCTCAATTTTGTCAAGCTTTCGGCGAAATTAATTCGAGCGTAAACTTTGGTTTGAGATTGCGGTAATTGAGTTAATAAGTTATCAATTGATGGAATTAATTTAATTGCTCGATCGTAATCTTTTTGGTCTATTAACAGATTAAGTTGATTTAGTTGGGCTTGGGTTTGTAATTCTGGGGAAAATGTTTCTTCGATGACGCGCTGATACAATAAACTTGCTGTGTCTGTTTCTTGAAGTAAGCGGGTGGTATTTCCTAGGCTAATTAAAGAAATAGCAATTTGTTCGGATGCGCCTAAGTTTTCGGCTATTTCTAAACTCGATTGGAGCAATTCTTGAGATAATTGTAACTGTCCAACGCCACGGAGAACATCACCCAAACTTTGTAAGGCTTTGGCTTTAATTAAGCTGTCTGGTTCGGCTTGTAAGGTTTCTCGAATTTCGTTTAAATTTGTTAGTGCTGTAGCATATAAACCTAGTGCTTGTAAAGCTTGTGCTTGATTAATTTTACTTTTCGTTAAATCGCTAAGAAGATCGAAATTTCGATAGATTTCTGCGGCTTGTTTCCAAGTTTCTAAAGCAAGTTCTGGTTGACCGATAGTTAATTCTAGCTGACCTTTAATATCAAAGGTAGCAGCTTTTAATTGCTGATTTTGTTTGGTTTCAGAAAGATTATTTAAAATATCTAAAGCAGAGATTATATTATTACTAGTTTTTTCCCATTCACCTATTTTCAAGTTAACTAAAGCGAGATTTCTTAAGGCAGTCGCTTGACGATAATTATCTCCTTGGGCGGCGTAATTAGCAATTGCTTGCTCTAATAATTCAATACTAGCTTGATATTTCCCCTGTTGATAAAGTTGTTGGGCTTCGGCTTCTAAATTAGTGGTTTGTGCTAATAAAAAAATTGAGTTATTCTTGGCTGAAGCTGGTTTAATTTGCCCAGAAATGCCTAAAATTAAAATACTAATTGATAAGGCTAATATTTTGTTCATTATTTGCTTTAAAATAAACCTTGAGAGCGAATCTGTATCTAATCCTAAGTTGCACTTAAATATAGTAGGGGTATAGAGACTAAAATATTTAACTCAATGAAATACCTAGATACAACTTCTTTTTCATTTAATCTTACGTCATCCTGAGCGAAGCGTTCGCGAAGGATGACATTTTTCCACATTATCGTCTTCTAAGTATACTATCTCTGGACGGAACTTGGTATAAAAATTTCTCTAGATAAATTGCGTATAAAGTTTCTCCAAATACTAATGCTTAAAAAGGACTATAACGAATTGAAAAATAAATCCCCTCCTCTTGTAAAGAATCGCCAGTAGTTTCTAATTCTACTAAGGGAATACCCCAATCAAGACGTGCGACAAAATTAGATCCGATGAGTAATTGTAAACCTAAACCTACAGAAGAAATCGTCTGTTCTTCTAGTTCAACTTCGTTGTTATTCCAAACAGTACCAAAATCGAAAAAAGGAGTTACTTGTAAGATTGTATCCCATTCAGGAATACGAGCAATGGGAACGCGAACTTCCGCAGAAGCAAAAAAACCGCTATCTGCAAGTAAGACATCTTGACGATATCCTCTCACACTTAATTGTCCTCCCAAACTAAACTGTTCGAGAGGAACTAAAGGACGATCTGCTACTTGTAGATCCGATCGCAATAAGAATACCGTATCAGGGGCAAGAAGACGCAAATATTGTGCTTGTCCCCGCCAAGAAAAATATCTGCCGTCGGGATTTTCTTCATTAATAGTAGCATCAAAAGCATCAATACCGAGAGAAAATTGCGATCGCGCGGCGAAAACTTGTTGGGCGGTGCGCGTGGTATACTCTTGAAAGAAGCGAAGTGAAGTAACTGTGGTTTCGCCGTCGTTTTCAGCCCCAGCCGAGAGGGGAAAAGGAATTCCTAATAAGGAAGTTTCTGATTCTTGTAAAGTCCCCGTAACTCCGACAGCAAACTCAGTATTAGGAGTTCGATATACTGGTTGACGATAACTTAGTTGGTAGGTACGAGACTCGGAAATAATATCTAATTCGTTAAAAGGTTCTTCAATAATCTCGCTTTCGGTGCGACGATGACTAAAGCTAATTGTACCATCGCGGGCATTAATCGGCACGGTATAACTAATGTCATCGAGAGTATTACTACCATCAGTATTGTAGTAAGAAACATTCAGGCGATCGCCCCAACCTAAAAGATTATTATGCCCGATTTGGATGATGCGGCGATGGCTACCCACACTTGGCGATCGCTGGTTATCTAATCCCAATTCGGTGTAAAATCCAGGTGCATCCTCTACGAATACTTCTAACCTACTTACCCCTGGACGAGTTCCGGCAGTTAATTCTACTGATAATCTTTCTATGAGAGGATCTAGTTGTAATAGCTGTAAGGCGGTTAATAACTCTTGTTGATTTAACGGTGCTTTGGTAGCATTTTCTAAACGAGAGCGAACGTAACCTGGTTTGAGTCGATCTAATCCCGAAATTTCAATCTCTTCAATCTCACCTTCTACTACTTGGATCGTTACTGTACCATTTTCTAAGGCTTGGGGAGGAATAAAAGCCCCAGAAGTAATATAACCTCGCTGTTGATAAAGTCGAGTTACTGCTTGTTGAGCTGCTAAAAGTTCGGCAAAAGTTAGAGGACGATTAGTGTATTCTGCTAATAAGCGATCTAATTCTTCTTCATCAAAAACCGTACTCCCGACAACTTCAAACTCCCTGACAGTGATTGTACCAGGAATCGTGGGGGATTCTGGCTCTGGAGTTGGTGCAGTGGGTGGTTGGAGTAACTCTTCGGGAGGTGGTAAAGGTTCGAGATCCGGTTGCGATCGCGGTTCGGGTAAAATTGGTTCGGGTATATTTGCTGGGGGTGTTGTTTGCGCTACACTTCCCCTGACTAAACTCCCTTCCACCAAGAAAAAAGGTATTCCTAACAATAACCAACTTAATTTTGACATTTTTTTGGTTTGTAGTTGTTCGTCGTCCGTCTCTTCGTAAATTTTGCGAATATTCAAGCGGAAATCATTGGCGATCGTGTTTATTTAACTATTCCAATAGTAACTAAAAAAACTCAGAAAAGTCAGAAAAGTAGGAAAGGTAGGAAAAGTAGGAAAGGTAGTAAAGGTAGGAAAGGTAGGAAAAGTAGGAAAAGTAGGTTATTTCTCGATCGTACTTGAAGCTAAGAAATTCTAGGCTATAATCCAGATAGAGCAATTACCGTAGAGTTGTCTAATTGTCAAAGAGCGCTAATAGTGCGGGCATTTTGCCCGTATTTTTTTTTGATTAGTTAGATAATTATTTCCTCTTGGATTAATCAGTTATAGCCAGGAAGATTTCAACTACATTCAGCTTATTTAGAAAGCGATCCATCAAGAGATAAGAGTGAATTTTAGATTCACTGAAAATCAAGAAATAATTAACAAAAAAAGAGGTGGGCAATGCCCACCCAAGATTTTTACAAGGTTAACGACTGAGGTTCAGTTTCAATTAACTTGGCTAAATCTTGTAGAAAAGCGGCGGCATCGGCACCGTAAATAATGCGGTGATCTGAAGTCATATTCACCTGCATTTGTCGCTTCACGCCCATCATACCGTCGTCAGTAGCGACAACTTGCGGACGAGATGCACCGATCGCCAAAATTGCACCTTGTCCTGGTGGTAAAATCGCATCAAAGCGATCTACGCCAAACATACCTAAATTCGAGAGAGTAAACGTACCAGTGGTATATTCATCTGGTTGTAACTGCTTAGAACGCGATCGCGCAACTAAATCTTTCCAACTACGAGACAAGGAATAAATATCAAGTTGGTCAGCATTTTGCAATACTGGAGTAATCAATCCACCATCAGACATAGCTACAGCTACAGCCACATTAATCGAGGAACGATACTGAATTCCTCCTTCGGTGTAGCTAGCATTAATAATGGGATGCTTTTGCAACGTCACTGCTACCGCTTTAGCTAGCAACGCCGTCATCGTTACGCCCTTAGATTTAATTTGCTTGTAAAGCTTATCTAACTCATCAGTGGTGATGGTATAGCCAACCCGGAAAGTGGGAACCTGCAAACTAGCAACCATATTCCTCACCACTGCATTTTGCAGAGTGTTCAAACGGACTACCTCGCCACCAGCAGCAGGCATTGGTTGGGCGGCAGCCGCAGGTGCAGGTTGAGATGGCGAGACAGTTTTCACCTCTGGTAAAGGTGCTTGTGTCGGTTTCGTTTCGGTGGGAGTACGCCCTGCGGCAGATTCTACATCAGCAGCAACAATTCTGCCATGAGGACCGCTACCTTGAAGTTGTTTGAGTTCAACTTGCAATTCTTTAGCCAGTTTGCGGGCGCGAGGTGAAGCAATCACTCTGCCGTTAGTACGGCTAGAAGTTGTGGCTTGCTTCTCGGCGACAGGTGTTTGAGAAGCCGTTGACTTTTGCGGGCTAGCCGTTGCAGGTACAGAAGAACCATTCTTCATTCCGGCTGCTTTTTGTTTAGCTTCTTCAATTTCCGCTTCCGTTTCTGCTAATAAAGCGATCGCCGAACCGACAGCAGCTTCTTCACCTTCTGGGACAATTATACTCGCCAGAAATCCTTCATTAAAGGATTCTACGTCCATATCGGCTTTATCCGATTCGACGATAACCACCGTGTCACCTTTTTCCACTTTGTCACCTGGCGATTTTTCCCAGGAAACAATTTTGCCTTCTGTCATGGTGGAACTAAGGGCGGGCATGAAAATTTCGTGGATCATGGGGTGGTCTTCCGATTTGAGGAGGTTTGTTTAATAAATTTTTAAGTCAGATCGCATTTTACCAGTTTTTTCTAACATCATGGAGTTGTCGGGGCAAACCTTCTGTGGTTGCCCCTCTCCAGAGTAGAGTTTAAATATCGCCGCGAATTTCTTCAACTACCCCATCACGCACCAAAATTTCGACGTTAAGTTTGCGTACCAAATTATCTCCCGGTTCAACGCGGAAAAAGCTTTCCATTTGACCTTGGGGGACTTCTTGATCCAACTCCAAAAGCTGCACTTGTTGCAACTGCTGGAGAAACTGATTTTTTTGTTCGAGTAGTTCGCTTTTCTTTTGGTTAACCTGATTTTGGATACTTTCAATTTGCTGAGTAACTACCGGACCTGGAGGTGTTACACTTTGCTTTTGAACTTCCGCGATCGCTCTTTGTCCCTGCATATCCAATTGTTGTAGCTGGGAGTCTATGTTGGAGATTTGATCTTGCAGTTGTCGTTGTACTTCTTCTTTCCAGCGTGTCGTCACTACTACTTTAACGACCACTGGACGTTTGAGTAGTAAGTGTGATTTAACTTCATCCATGAGTTTTTTCCTTAATCTAATTACGCAATCGCCGTTTATCCGTCTTGCTTGGTTAGCTAGTAACTAACAACTATCTTTTTTCAAACATCCCGTTAATGATATCGCGATAGCGTTCTGTCACAACGGGACGCTTGACTTTCAAAGTTTGCGTCATCATCCCATTTTCAATAGAAAATGGCTCTAAAATTAAGCGGAAAGGTCCGATGCGATCGTCTTGACGATATCCAGGACGATTTTTCACTTCCCGATTTAATTCTTGGCGATACAAACTTTCTATTTGTGGATTATCTAAGTCTTCGCGCTCGCGACCGTAGTCATCTGGTATCTTTAGAGAAAGATTTTGGGAGTTTACCCATTGTTTGAGAGCATCTAAATTGGGGACAATCAAAGCACCTAGCGATCGCTCATCTTGACCTACTAACATAATCTGATCGATGTACGGACTCCGCACGCAAGCGTCTTCAATCGGCTGCGGTTCAATATTTTCCCCGTTAGTAAGTACAATCGTATCTTTGGCGCGTCCAGTCAAAACTAAGTCATTACGCGGCGTTACTAAACCTAAATCCCCCGTATTAAACCAACCTTCCTCATCAATTGCTTTGCTTGTTGCTTCGGGATTTTTATAATAACCTTTCATCACCTGGGGACCTCGGACTAAAACTAAACCACGTTCTCCTGGTGGTACATCTCGCTTACTTTCCGGGTCAACAATCCGTACTTCCGTCTCTGGTAGCGGCTTTCCTGCTGAATAACGTAAATTTTCCCAAAAACGACGCGCGTTAGTCACCGGGGCTGTTTCGGTCAATCCGTAACCCACCAATACAGTAACATTGATAATTTCGTAAAATGTATCTAAATGGCGAGCTAAAGAACCACCACCGCTAATTACCGCTTTCAGATTTCCCCCGGTGGCTTCTCGGACTTGACGATAAACCAGTTTTTCTGCTAAAGCGTGCAAAGGATAAAGTGCTGAAGCTTTGATTTTTGCCAAAAAGCGATCGCGCGCTGACGCTTTTAGTTTATCTAAGCTTAAGCGTTCTGCTACTCGCTTTGCTTGAATATATTGCTCGGAAATATTTAAGAAAAACTGCACTAATTTTTGTTTATTCGCAGGTTGTTCCCGTAACTGTTTTTGGATCGCTTCGTAAATTGATTCCCACAGTCGAGGAACTCCGATCATATAATCAGGTTTAAATTCTTTCAGGTCTGTTTTGAAATACCGCAAATTTGTATAAATCAACGTACAACCTTGAGATAACACAAAATATTCGGCGGTACGTTCGTAAGCGTGCCAAGTAGGTAAAATGGTTAACAGGCGAGAATTTTTACCCGGTTGAATAATTGTTCCTAAAGTATTTACTTGATGTAAAATATTTCCGTGGGTAAGCATCACTCCCTTGGGTTTACCTGTTGTCCCAGAGGTATAAAGCAGAGTTGCCACAGTCTCCCGATTTTGTTTTACTGGTTCTAAAGAAGCATTTGCTCCTGCTGCCATTAATTGTTGAAAATTAACGATTTTCAAAGAAGAATCTAAATTTGGTTCTTCGTCTGCTAAGACAACTACTAATTCGATAGGTAACTCTTCTAGAGATGCTTGGAGTTGCTTGAGAGTTTTCAAGTCTTCAATGACTAAACTCGTACTATCGCTATTTTCGAGAATATAAATTAACTCTTGTGGATCTGCTTGAGCCGATCGCACAATATTAGTAGCCCCAGTCATCATTATCCCTTGGTCAGCCACCATCCAACGAGGGCTATTATCAGCAAATAGTCCAATATGAGTTCCCGGTTTAATACCCATCGCTTGTAAACCAGCCGCAAACTGCTCGATTTGCTGAGATAATTCTCTGTAAGTCAGCTTTACTTCCGGTTTCGAGTGAGGATCGTATAAAGCTAATTCATCACCAAAACGTTCGACAACTGAAGCCCAAATTTGGGGGATCGAGTCAATGGTAGAATAATCTACCATCCGACGCAGATTAGCTCGTTCCCGTTCGGTAAAAGAGAAAGCACCAGGAGATACAGGAGTTTGTTTTGACATGATTCCGTCCTTATGTCTTTGCTTTTTAAGATACTCCGGTTTGAGGTCAGAGGAACTTTTTGGGGACAGAATTGTTTGTGTCTATCGCGAAGAAGGTGTCGCGATCGCTAAAATAGATTATTGTTAGTGTCGATTGGTTTAACTCAATTATGCCCAAAGCAATCTGGAATGGTGCTGTCTTAGCAGAAAGCGATAACTGCGAAGTTGTCGAAAGTAATTACTATTTCCCTCCTGACTCAGTTAACCAGGAGTATTTTCAAGCAAGCAATACCCATACTACCTGTCCCTGGAAGGGTGTCGCTAGTTACTATACTATCCAAGTAGACGGCAAAGAAAATAAGGATGCTGCTTGGTATTATCCCCAAGCTAAGGATAAAGCGAAAAATATTGAAGGTTATGTCGCTTTTTGGAAAGGTGTCAAAGTAGAAGCTTAACAGTTAACAGTAATCAGTTATCAGTTACCACGTATCCGCATTTACTAGTTATAGCAATACTTTATAGACAATCAAACAGAAAAAGCTATATATTTGGTGTAGAGATGTTGTATGCAATGTCTCTACGATGTGATTGTTTGCAGGAAATATTTGTGTATTTGATATTAGTTAATTTAGGCTGAATTTCGTCTTCGTTTAACCAAAGGTTTTTCTCTTATTTTAACTGAAACAGTTGAAAAAATTAGTTTTCCAAAGAAGATTTGCTCAATTCAATAAGGTAATTACGCTTGACCAAAAACAAATAACACAAATTTCCTTAGCTATTTTCCACAAAATTACTATGAAATAACTGATAACTGATAACTGATAACTGATAACTGATAACTGAAAAAAACAATCCCTAATCCCCTCCTAATAACCAAACCAAAATCAAGCAGACGAAACCTAAAATAACCCAACGAATGCCTAGCCAAAGCCAATCTAACAAATTAAGGGGAACTAAAGCTAAAATATGGGAAAAAAACCAATTACAAATTAACATAAAAGTAAGTAAGAAAATTAAAGGCATAACAGTTATTGGCTAGAACAAAAACGGAAAAAATGGCGAGAGAATGTGTCAGAAACTAGACTGTCCCTCTTATCTCTATTGAAGTAACTCACTTAAGTTATAACAAAAGTAGAATTCAGATGCGGCTAAATAAACAAATCCGATCTGAACATGAGGAGGTAGAAAAAAAAGATTCTACCCGTGTGAGAGGAGGGTAATAGCCATGCTGAAACTTAATAGTAGTAAAATAATAGCGGCGATCGCCGGATTAATTTGCGTACCCGCAATCGCGCAAGCAGCTAACTTCGACCAGCTTATTTTAGCAGCAAGTTCTGGTAATGATTCGAGAACAGTAACAGGACATACAGGTGGATCTTACCTCTTATCAGCAATAGCCAACCGCGATCGCCACAATAATCCTTGTGTTGGTTTTGCTGCTCCTACACCAGATCATACAATGGTTTTGGAACAAGACTTCTCGACACTAAAACTACAAGTTAACAGTGGGGGAAAAGATACCACTCTAGTTGTCCAAGGTCCAGATAACACAGTGCTTTGTGGAGATGACACTGGTTCCAATAAAGACGCTAGTATCGAAGATACCAACTGGAAAAAAGGAACCTACAAAATTTGGGTTGGTTCTTTTGAACCAAGTAAACGCTGGAACTACACCTTGTCAGCCCAAGAATAATCAGAGAACATTTGGACGGTAATCACCAGTTAAGAAAAGCCAAGAGAACGATAAGATAGTCAATGATTAGTTTGACAAAAAATGGTAATCAATCGTGCTATCTACGCTCTTAGCTGACTTTCGTATTATCTTCGATCGCGACCCCGCAGCGAGAAACTGGCTGGAGGTCTTATTTTGCTATCCTGGTTTACAAGCATTACTATTTCACCGCATAGCTCATTGGCTGTATAACCTTGGTATTCCCTTTATACCGCGTTTAATCTCCCATTTGGCGCGTTTCTTGACCGGAATTGAAATTCATCCGGGAGCGCAAATTGGATGTGGAGTATTTATCGATCATGGCATGGGAGTAGTTATCGGGGAAACAGCGATCGTAGGAGACTATGGCTTAATTTATCAAGGAGTTACCCTTGGTGGTACAGGTAAAGAAACTGGTAAACGTCATCCAACTTTAGGCGAAAATGTCGTTGTCGGTGCAGGTGCAAAAGTTCTCGGTAACATCCAAATTGGTAATAGCGTGCGAATTGGGGCTGGTTCGGTAGTATTACGAGATGTCCCCTCTGATTGTACAGTTGTGGGCGTTCCTGGGCGTATTGTCTACCGTTCCGGGGTGCGAGTTAACCCCCTCGAACATGGTAGCTTACCTGACTCAGAAGCAAACGTAATTCGTGCTTTAGTCGATCGCATTGAATCTCTCGAACAACAAGTACAAAATTTACAACAGCAACAACAAGCAACAGGTTCGCTGGTTGGTGCAGTGGTGGACTCATCTGGGGAATCAGATGATACCTCCTTTTCGAGTACAAGTTGTCATCTTAGAGATAAAGAAATCCGGGAATTCTTTGATGGAACGGGAATTTAGCCAAAGATTTGGGAATAGTTCCAGAAAATTGATTAATCTGAGGGATAGCCAAGTTGTCTTTGAGGTTTTTGGTTATCCCTTTTAGCTGTATTAGTTGGTAATCAGAAAATTAGAAACTAAGTGTTAGAATTTACATTAAAAATGCTGACTCTCAATAATTTCTTTTAAAGAAGTTGTTATAGCTTCAGTAGTATTTGCTGCTGAGATAGTCAAGCGAGACGAAAAAACACGCTAAGATGCCAGAGAAAGTAGTCTATAGCGAGGAGATTTTTTCATGTTTCTCAACGAACTATCACCCTTATTCCAAGAATTTGTCCAACAACCCCTTGCTTTTACAGGCGGCTTCTTTTCTGGCGTTTTTCGGCTTTCCCTTGACGAAGATCCGCTAAAAAGCTGGTTAGAGCAACAATCTGGCTCGAATACCAGCCAGACAAACTTCACCTACAACGGCGACAATGGGAGAACGAGCGGACCTCAGTCAATCTCAATCGAGTGAAATTGACAGTCGCGATCGCAGCCTAGAAATGTAAGGCAGATAACGGTTGGCAAATCTGCTACTGGGCTAGTATATTAGGAGCAAAAGTGAGTTCAGTAGGATCGTGGGTTGAATTTCAGTCTGATGTCAGTGTCTTGGTTAAAAGGTGTAGATTATTTTTTGACAGGCTAATACACAGTCATGACAATTCGCCCTTGGTAACTCAAAGATCCGCGTTAGGTTAATTACCAAAGTCGAAAATTTGAGTAATCTGAACTTGCACTTCTCATTCATTCCGATCGATTCAAATGACCATTTATATAGGAAATCTCTCTTACCAAGCCACAGAAGACGACATCAGAACTGTATTTGCCGAATATGGCAGTATCAAAAGAGTCGTTTTACCAACAGACCGAGAAACAGGTCGCGTGCGTGGTTTTGCTTTTGTTGAAATGAACGAAGAATCCCAAGAAGAAAGCGCGATCTCTGAACTAGATGGTGCTGAGTGGATGGGACGACAGTTGAGAGTAAATAAAGCAAGACCGAGGGAGAATAATAACGGCGGCAAGCGTAATAATCGATATTGATCTTGTCGCGCGACTTGGACAAGTGTTGGAGTCGCGAAGATTTCAATCTAGTTATCGCGAAAATGGGTGAAAGTCCCCGCTTGCAGTTAAGACTGAGTGGGGATAGACACCTGAAGAAAGTTCGATCGCTAGAATTAGGAGCGAACAAAGTTGGCTATCGAACTAATTCTCTTTTCCTTAACCTGAATTTGGTCTAAAGTTATAAGCGCGATCGCAAATACCTTCCTAAGATGGTAGTTAGAGAGAAATCAACCACAGTTGGCGAGCATTTCTCGATTTCACCACATCAGCGCCAATCGATAGGGAGGAAAAAGATGGTCAACTCGCCCGCAGCGCAAGAACATACTCTGGATCGCGATTGTATGACGTTATCTCGTCATGTACTCCAACAACTCCAGAGTTTTTCCGCAGAGGCACAAGATTTGAGCGCCATCATGAATCGCATTGCTTTGGCGGGAAAGTTAATTTCTCGACGCTTAACTCGCGCTGGATTAGTGGAAGGGGCGTTAGGATTTACAGGTGATGTCAATGTGCAGGGAGAATCTGTCAAAAAGATGGATGTCTATGCCAATGACGTGTTTATCTCGGTTTTTAAGCAAAGTGGTTTAGTTTGCCGCTTGGCATCCGAGGAGATGGAAAAGCCTTATTATATTCCGGAAAATTGCCCGATTGGACGCTATACTCTACTCTACGATCCGATTGATGGTTCGTCTAATGTTGATATCAATTTGAATGTTGGTTCGATTTTTGCGATTCGCCAGCAGGAAGGAGAAGATTTAGACGGCGATGGCAAGGATTTGCTGCAAAATGGACGCAAGCAACTCGCCGCAGGTTATGTTCTTTATGGACCGAGTACGCTTTTGGTATATTCCATTGGTAATGGCGTTCACTCGTTTATTCTCGATCCCAGTTTAGGAGAGTTTATCCTGGCAGAAGAAAATATTACCATTCCCTCCCATGGTCCTGTATACAGCGTTAATGAGGGTAATTTCTGGCAGTGGGATGATTCGATTCGCGAGTATACTCGCTATGTCCATCGTCATGAAGGTTATACTGCCCGTTATGGTGGGGCTTTAGTGGGAGATTTTCACCGGATTCTTTTACAGGGAGGTGTTTTCCTCTATCCAGGGACGAAGAAAAAACCCGAAGGTAAGTTGCGTTTGCTTTACGAATCGTCTCCTTTGGCTTTTTTGATCGAGCAAGCTGGAGGGAAAGCAAGTACAGGGATGGAAGATATTCTCGATGTTGTCCCCGATAAGTTGCACGCTCGCACGCCTTTATTTATAGGTAGCACGGAAGATGTGCAACTTGTAGAATCGTTTATTCAAGAAGAGTCGAGAAGAGAATCAGAAAAAAAGGCGATCGCTAGTTCTTGAGTTACATTCTAGCTAAGTAACGCTAGCTACAGATTTCTTAGTTTCTACCTTGAACACTAGAACTGAATGAAGTTAAAAGCATTAAATCGCGTTGCTTGGAGGCGATCGTCCGTCGAGCTTTAGAAAAAATCAAGATTTATTACCTGTATCTAACAGGATACTGGACATAAGTAAAGGAGGATAAATTATGACAGCAGCAACTAATCATATTCTCGAAATTGAAAGTCAATATGGTCAAAGTATCTGGATGGATAATTTGAGCCGTAATATTATCGCATCAGGAGAATTAAAGGATCTCGCGGAAAATCAAGGAATTCACGGGATTACTTCTAATCCGGCGATTTTTGAAAAGGCGATCGCGGGTAATGCGGTTTATGATGCTGATATCGAAGCGGGAATTGAGGCTGGTAAGTCGGTTGAGGAGATTTACGAGTCGTTGGTGTTTGATGATATTCGCCGCGCTTGTGATGTGTTTAAGCCGATTTACGAGCAAACTGACGGTTTGGATGGTTACGTTAGTATTGAAGTACCGCCGAATATTGCTTTGGATACTGAGAAAACGATTCAAGAAGCTCGTAGGTATTTTCAAGAGATCGATCGCGAAAATGTGATGATTAAGATTCCGGGTACCACTGAAGGTATCCCGGCTTTTGAACAAGCGATCGCTGATGGTATTAATGTCAATGTAACCTTACTTTTCTCGGTACAAAGTTACGTTGATACCGCTTGGGCTTATATTCGTGGTTTAGAGAAGCGCGTAGCTGAAGGTAAAGATATTAGTAAGATTGCTTCAGTTGCAAGTTTTTTCCTCAGTCGGATCGATGTTAAAATTGACGGTACGATCGATGCTAAACTTGAAGCAGGTGTAGACCGGATCGAAAAAGAAGCTAAACTCAAAGCAGTTAAAGGTAAAGTCGCGATCGCTAATGCCAAAATAGCTTACCAGGAATTTAAGAAGATTATTCAGAGCGATCGTTGGAAAGCTTTATCAGCCAAAGGTGCAAGCGTACAACGCTTACTTTGGGCTAGCACTAGCACCAAAAATCCAGAATATAGCGATGTTATGTATGTGGATGAGTTAGTAGGTCCCAACACTGTTAATACTTTACCTCCTAGCACAATTGAAGCTTGCGCGGATCATTGCTCTCCAGCTAATCGTATCGAAAGCGAAGTTGAGGAAGCTTACAAGCTAATTGAAAACCTCAAAGATCCTGACATCAATATCGATCTCGATCGCGTCATGAGTGAATTACTTGATGAGGGTATTGATAAATTTATCAAACCATTTGAATCTTTGATGTCTTCCCTGGAATCTAAAGTCAAGAAACTGGCAACTGTTTAATCAGTAACTAATCTCTCTCGCCGGAAAAAGTAAAAAGGAAAATTATCCCTTTCTGTTTACCTTTTTGCTTTTTTCTTTTCCTAGTAATTCTCTACTACTGGTCGCAAAAAACAGTTGTTTATCTTTACGAAAATATGGTAACATTAGTAGAAAATCCCCTCCGCGTCGGACTACAACAAGAACGAACTCCAGAACCTCTCATTTTAGTTATTTTCGGTGCATCTGGAGATTTAACTCAGCGCAAGCTAATCCCGGCAATTTATGACCTGAAAAAAGAGCGACGCATACCACCGGAAACAACCATAGTTGGCGTAGCGAGGAGAGATTGGAGTCACGAATATTTTCGCGAACAAATGCGCGAAGGTGTAGAAGAATTTGGTAGCGGCATCGATTCTGAGGATTTATGGTCAAATTTTGCTGAGGGTTTACACTATTGCTCTGGCGATATGGATAAGCCCGAAAGCTATCAAAAATTGAAAGCATTTCTAAGTGAGTTAGATGGTAGACGGGGAACGAGAGGAAATCGCGTTTTCTATTTGTCGGTTTCGCCAAAATTCTTTGCTGAAGGAATCAAGCAATTAGGCGCAGCAGGAATGATTGACGATCCAATTCATACTCGAATTGTCATTGAAAAACCTTTTGGTAAAGATTTAGGTTCGGCAAAAACTCTGAACCAAGTAGTGCAAAAAGTTTGTAAAGAAGAACAGATTTATCGCATCGATCACTACTTAGGTAAAGAAACAGTTCAGAATTTGTTAGTTTTCCGCTTTGCGAACGCAATTTTTGAACCATTGTGGAATCGTCAGTTTGTCGATCACGTGCAAATTACCGTCGGTGAAACTGTCGGTGTCGAAGATCGCGCTGGCTATTACGATACTTCCGGTGCGTTGCGAGATATGGTGCAAAACCACTTGATGCAGCTATTTTGCTTAACAGCAATGGAACCGCCTAATTCTTTAGATGCCGATAGCATTCGTACCGAAAAAGTGAAGGTTTTGCAAGCGACTCGCTTGGCTGATACCAATAATTTAGACCTTTCAGCGATTCGCGGTCAGTATAAAGCGGGTTGGATGAAAGGTAAACCAGTTCCCGGTTATCGCGAAGAATCAGGAGTTAACCCGAATTCCACCACGCCCACATTTGTCGCCTTGAAGTTACTCTGCGATAATTGGCGTTGGAAAGGAGTACCTTTTTATTTACGAACTGGGAAGCGATTGCCGAAAAAAGTTACCGAAATTTCGATTCACTTCCGCGAAGTCCCGCTTTTAATTTTTCAGTCAGCCGCACAACAGGCGAGTCCCAACATTTTGGCAATGCGAATTCAGCCGAATGAAGGAATTTCCTTGCGTTTCGAGGCAAAAATGCCCGGACCCGAACTGAGAACGCGATCGGTAGATATGGATTTTAGCTACGGTTCGTCTTTTGGGATGGCGACGGCTGATGCTTACAATCGTCTATTACTCGACTGTATGTTAGGCGACCAAACTTTGTTTACTCGCGGTGATGAGGTAGAAGAAGCTTGGCGAGTGGTGACACCAGCTTTGTCAACTTGGGATGCACCTGCCGATCCTAACTTGGTTCCGCAATATGAAGCAGGAACTTGGGAACCTTCAGAAGCAGAATTTTTGATTAACCGTGATGGTCGTCGCTGGCGACGGCTTTAGGTAACTTGGCTATGAGTTAACAATTTCTCTTGATTTGCTCAGTTATTTAAAACAACCAAGGATAGATAATCGTTATGACAACTACATCATCTCCTCCAATTGTTTCTTTACAAGCGCCGAAAGATGTGTCGATCGATTACATCGAGAAAGAATTGCGAGAAATTTGGCAAAGTTATAGCACTGGCGATGAGAATTTTGCCGCTACGAGAGCGACAACTTTTACTTTGGTGGTATACGAACCAGAAGAAAGTCAGCAATTGTTAGCAGCTTTGGGCTTTTATACCGGTCCGATTGATGGAATTGCCGGACCGAGGACGATCGCCGCAATTAAAGCTGCTCAAAAAGCTTATGGTTTGGAAGTTACGGCTAAACCTACAGAAGAATTATTAACTAAGTTACGCGAAGAATATACCAAAGCCAAAGCAAGTGACAGCCCGACAGAAGAAAATGGTACGGCAGCATTAAAGTATTCTCCTGACTTAGAAGGAGGTGCGGTGGCAGATGCGATCGCGGCTTCTAATCCTTGCCGGATTATTACTCTTTGTCCGATTGTCGGTGACGATGAAGGGGTGACGGCGCAAGTTTCAGCTTATTGTCCGATTCAAAAACAAAGTAAGAGTAGCTTAATTTGCTGTGAGTATATTACTTTGCGTGGTACGGCTGAAGCTCTCGAAAGAGTCGGGGGTATTATTTCGGAATTAATGATTAGCGAATTGCCGAAGTTTATTTGGTGGAAGGCGACGCCAGACCCCGAATTTGGCTTGTTTCAACGTTTAATTGCCAGTGGAGATAGTTTAATTATCGACTCTAGTAGTTTTAATGATTCCGAACAAGACTTTTTGGCGATCGCCGATTTGATGAATGAAGGAATTGCGATCGCCGATCTGAATTGGCGACGTTTGGCTGCATGGCAAGAATTAACGGCGGAAGCTTTCGATCCCCCGGAACGTCGTGCGGCTTTAGGAGAGGTCGATCGGGTGACAATTGACTACGAAAAAGGCAATCAGGCTCAAGCTTTGATGTTCTTGGGTTGGTTAGGTAGTCGTTTGCAGTGGAAACCGATTAGTTATGAAAAAGAAGGCGGCGATTATGATATCCGCCGGGTTAAGTTTACCACTGACGATAATCGCGAGATTGAGGCTGAGTTAGCAGGAATTCCGACGGCTGATTGGGGCGAAATCGCTGGCGATTTGATTAGTTTGCGTCTGAGTTCGACTAATCTCAATGCTGACTGTTGTACGGTTTTGTGTTCGGAAACTACGGGTTGTATGCGGATGGAAGCTGGTGGTGGCGCCCAATCTTGTCGCATTCAGCAGGTAACGCCTTTGTTCGACCAAAAAACTGAGAAGTTGTTATCTCAGCAGCTACAGCGTTGGGGGCGTGAGGTGCTTTATGAGGAAAGTATGGCTGTTACTGGACAAATGTTGCGTTTAGTTTAGCTCTCCGCCGAGAAGCCCCGCACCATA
>NZ_JAAHBQ010000093.1 GCF_020144665.1 Oscillatoria salina IIICB1
CTAAACCTCCCATTCCGTGAATCAGTACGCCAACTAATTCAGTTGGCTCAAGCAACACTCGCAAACAGCTTTGTAACTGGCGGCGACGACCGACGAAACTCTCTCTGGTAGCGACTTTCACCTGTCCCGCCCCATCTAAAAATTCGGTCGTGATGGATTGCGGTGGGGCGGGTTTGCGTCCTCGCGTCCGCAAGGGAGTCACCAAGTTTCCTGGTAAACTGTCGGCAACATACAAACGTAATAAATGCCAATCTCGCGCTTGATTTTTCAGCAAAGCTTGGTAAGTCAAAGCGACAGCTTCGGTCAGCTTTTTTCCTGCCGCCAATGCTTGATATAATGCTTCCGCAGCCGCAGTTGCGTCGCTATCGAGGACTTTTTGTCCCCAACCGAGAACTGCTTTTGCGCCGCAGTTGAGTAATGATTCCGCCATTGAAGGAATAGCGCCTGCTTGATTTGCTTGACCGGAGCGACACCCAGAGAGGAAAATTAGTTTAGGTAGTCGAAATTGCAGTTCTGTGGCGATATCTTCGGCACTGGCGTAGTTAGCCTCACCTGTTTCGGTTTCGGTAATGAAACGCGGTTCGTTGTCTTGGAAAGTTGCGTGTCCCGTGAGGTGGAGAACATCAAAATAGTTTTCTTCGTAGTCAGCCACCAAGTAACCCAACTCGGACAAACAACCGCTTTCTTCGACTTTCAAGGATAAAGGTTGTCTGGCTGTGGCGGTGAGAATGCTTCCTTCTTCTGCCTCAAAATCCAGGACTGGTTGGACATTTAACGGCGAAGTTGCCATAAATAAGAGATTTAGCGCCCGATTTTGCGGTTCTGCGACTACAGACAACTGTTTGCTAGCTGTGGTTAACCACCGTACCGGAATCATTGCCGGGAATTTCTCGACTAAAAAGCTAACCTCGTCGTGGAGAATTTCCCACGGTAAATGTGCTAATTTCCCGGCTGCGGAAATCGCCAAAACTACGCCTTCGCGCCGAAATTGCTGTAAAAATTGGTGCAACCAGCGATCTTCACCATCGAGCCAATTGTATAATTTTTTACCCGTAATTCGATAATCAACTGCCAAGCGCACGTAGTAGTCTTGTTCAGCCACAGCAATCAATTCAGCGATTTGGGCTAATGGGAGTCGGCGCGATTGATACTGATTTGGATTGTCACAAAAATAACGTAGTTCTGCGTAATTATCCGTAGGTAATTTCAGGTCGAGGTGAAGAATACGCATTGGTTGCTAATTTATGTCTTCAAGAACTTGCTGAATTTGCTCAATTGTGGCATCCTGTAGCAACAATCGCTTACCCTGACTGGTAACAATTAAGACTTTCTCAATTTTTTGATCGGATTTCCCTGATTTGTAATCTTTGTACCACTGACGAATCTGTTCCGCGATCGCCATTGTACCGCCAACAATACCAATAATTGTGGCGATCGTCACTAAGGTTCCCTCTCTTTCCAGTTCCGATTCCACCTCGTAACTTCCGGACAACCCCGAAATAGATAATAACTCGTTTGTTGCCGCGATCGCATCTCGTCCTTGAATTTCGATTTGAATATTCACCATAATTCACTGGGGGAAAACGGTTAATTATTCACCTCCACTGGGAGTGACGGTGGTTGGCTGAGGTTTGGGTGTAATGGGAAAATTACCCTGGAGGGGATCTATATTCGTGTTACTGGGTGCGAGGAGATTATTATTTTGCGGTAAGGTAGTGCTACCGGGGGCGAGAGGGTTATTATTTTGCGGTAGAGTGGTGCTACCAGGGGCGAGAGGGTTAGTTGCCCCCGGTACTGGGGGGGGACTTCCTGGTAAGGGAGTTAGGGGCGGTATATTCGTTTCTGGGGTCAACTGAGGGGATGTTTGAGTGGGCAGGGAATCAGGGCTTTCAGTAGGTTGAGAAGAATTACCAGGGAGAGTAGCAAGGGCGACGCGATCGCCGCCAACTTCTCTGAGAATGTCTAATACTTGCATGACTTCGTTGTAACTAGCTTTTTTAGCTGCATAAAGTACAACTTGTCCGCTAGGATTTGCACTGTAATAACTTTTTATTTGTTGAGATAATTGATTTTGATTCGCGACAGGCTGTTTTTCTACATATATTTGTCCGAAATCATCTATAGTAACGATTAACATTTCTCGCACTTGGGGCGTACCAGTTTTAGCTTGAGGTAAATCAAGGCTGATGGCTTGTTGGCGAGAAAATCCTACCGATGCCAAAATAAAGAAGGTCAAGATACAAAAGACAACATCGATCAAAGGCATGATTTCGATCCGTACGTCTTCAGTATTAGAAGCATCTAACCATAAGCGTAAAGGACGAGTCGATGCTGCTTTGTTAGGGCGAGATTTTCTTTTTTTCGAGGTTACTTGAGTCATAATAGCCTGCCGCGAATTAATTGCTACTGATTTTGATTGTAGTTATCGGGATTTTCTGAATTTTCCAGGTTAGCCGTTAGGCGATCGGGAGTGGAATTTTCGGCTGTGGATACAGATTCGATTTTAGCTTTCTTAGGTTTCCGGCGTTTCGGTTTGCGATCGCCAAGAATCTCGCTGCGATCGCGCGAGGTCATTATTTCGGTAGGATTATCTTGTAATTCTCCATATTCGTAATCTCGCTGTAATTTTTGCCGATAGATTACTTCTAACTCACTTCCAGCCCTCCGTAAAACTCGGACTTGGTTAAACCAAAATGCCTGAAAGATGCGATAAAAGGTTAAACTGACAAGAGCGACAATGATTCCTGCGGCGGTGGAAATTAAGGCTTCGCCAATACCTTGAGTTACGCCTTCAGTCGTTCCCAACTCGGAGATCTGGATTGAACCCAAGGAGTTAATTAAACCTAACACAGTTCCCAATAAACCGAGTAGAGGAGAAATCGCAATAATCGCTTCTAAGACTTTATCTCCGCGTCGCATCAAGGCTAATTCATCATCGGCTGCGGCTTCTAAGGCTAAATGTAACACTTCTGGTTCGGGATTTTGCAGTCGCAAAGGAGCATAAAGAAACCGACCGATGGGATGATAAAGGTAATCTTGGGAAATTTCTCTAGCTACATCCCAGTTACGATAAGCTGCATCTAAGACGGTGTTAAGGATACGCTTTTCTCGGAGGGAAAATCGCAACCAATACCAAATGCGATCGAGAATTGTCCCCAATGCTAACACTGATAGTACCAGCAGGGGCCACATGGCGATCCCGCCTTTAGTCATGATGTCTTCAAAAGTCACAGTTTCCTCTTACCTCCATTAGCTTTTTGCACATCTTTATATTTAACACTGCTTGATGGTAGCTAGTTTGGTTAGTTTTGTCTTGCGGAACGTTTGTCCAGCTTCATAGGTCATTTGTTGTGAGGAATGTGAGGAGAAAAAATGAATAAAAAAGGGATAATCGCCGCGATCGCGTTGACTTTGTGAGAATTATCGACAATTAGCTGGAAACTGTGGGCGTTTGAGGGTAGATTTAAGAGCGATCGGGTTGAGGATTCGGCTGTAGCTGAGTTAACCTCTGTCGATGAGCAACTTGTCGATGCTCAAACTTAAGTTTGGTTTTAAGCTATTTCAGGAAATTCTGCAAGCGGAAGGGGACAAAAATCTCTTTGTCTCACCTACCAGTGTAGCGATCGCACTTTCTATGTTATACAACGGTGCGGCTGGCGAAACGCAACAAATGATGGCAAAAAAGTCTTTTTTTTATTAATACTTTCAAGGTAACTGGACAAAAGAATTCGCTCCAGACAAACTACCGAAAACTTATTTTACCTTTTTTATAAAGGTGTTTGTAGTAAGCGCTTTAGCGCTTCTCTAATTTTAGAATTCAAAATTAACCGCAATCTAAAATGCCAAACCCAAGGCAACAATCTCAGCGTTTGTAGTAAGCGCTTTAGCGCTTCTCTAATTTTAGAATTCAAAATTAATCGTTATCTAAAACGCCAAACCCAAGGCGACAATCTAAGAGTTTGTAGTAAGCGCTTTAGCGCTTCTCTAATTTTAGAATTCAAAATTAATCGTTATCTAAAACGCCAAAACCAAGGCGACAATCTCAGAGTTTGTAGTAAGCGCTTTAGCGCTTCTCTAATTTTAGAATTCAAAATTAATCGTTATCTAAAACGCCAAAACCAAGGCGACAATCTCAGCGTTTGTAGTAAGCGCTTTAGCGCTTCTCTAATTTTAGAATTCACAATTAATCGTTATCTAAAATGCCAAACCCAAGGCTAAAGATGTAAAGATTACTTACCGAAAATCTCTCTAATTTTAGAATTCACAATTAATCGTTATCTAAAATGCCAAACCCAAGGCTAAAGATGTAAAGATTACTTACCGAAAATCTCTCTAATTTTCCTAGCAATTTTCTGTATAAATAAGACAATTTTATCGCGCTGAAGCGCTCACTACTAACACGGAAATGCACCACTTTACCAGGGAACATTAATCGTTATCTAAAACGCTAAAACCAAGACTAAAGATGTGAAGATTACTTACCGAAAATCTCTCTAATTTTCCTAGCAATTTTCTGTATAAATAAGACAATTTTGTCGCGCTGAAGTGCTCACTACTAACTAGGTTAATCGACGGCTTAAATCGACAAAAATCGTTGATTTTTCTTTAAAAAGGAATGTCGTCATCATCTTCAGGTTCAGATATTCTTAAACTAACAATTGAAGTTTTCTTTTCTTCGATTGGTAATTCTTCAATTGCTTCACCCAAATCTTTTTGTAACTTCTTATCTAGCTTCACAGCAAAGTCTAAATCGATTCCTTTTGCTTGCGCTACTTTCACTAAGTCGCGAAAAGTAACCTTCTTTTCTGTACGTTGAGAAGTGGACAATTTAAAACCCTTGACTTCTTTAATTTTTTGTGCATCCATTGCTGCTTTGAGACGATTTTTAAGGTCGGCAATTTCTGTGTCTAGAAGTTTCCAACGATACTCAAGTTGACGATATCTATTAGTAAGTTCTTGAATATCTTCGTTAGCAGGATCTGGACGATCGGTTAGTTGTAATAATTTGAGATGAACTTGTGCCAAATAAACAACATCCATTTTAGCATAGTATAATTGACTGGTAGTAAGCGATCGCTGTCCCCAATCTCCTGCTTGTTCCCTTTTATCAATAACAGGAAAATTACAAAGTTTTTCGGCTAAAGTTTTTAATTGATAGTTAGGCAATTGGGCTTTATAAAAAGGTATTTTTTTCGCCATTTCTAAAGTGCAAGTAACATTATTTGCTTGTTTTTTGCCTAAAAAATTAAGGTCATATTGAGCGTTATGAAAAACTTTTTCGATTTGGGAATTGAGCATAATTTGCTCAATAAATTCATGAACAAGTTCGGGTTGGTAGAGAATATCTAAGATGGTGACGCGAGATCCATTCAAGTCACTGGGATCGTCTAAGATCTGAATTAAAGAGAGTCTTGGTTGCTTACTATTGTAGTCAGCAACTTCAGTATCAATCCAGAGTTGTTGCTTCTGGGAGTATTGCGCGATCGCGGCTTCTATTTCCTCTGCTACCATTAAATATTGCATTCGTCTCTATCTTTCTGACAATATATTTAATTTTCTCACAAATGGCTGTCTTGGGCTGCATGAGAATCTGATTAGATATTATCGCGGATTCGGCGTTAGCCGTTCTCATTTCGAGTAGACGCAAAGAAGACGCAGAAGGTTGTTTACAAATTGGATAACAGTGGTATAGTGGTAAATAAATATTCTCGGCACTGGTTATGTGGTACAGTTCGTTGCTTCGCTTGTTAATAGTTACCTTTGTAAGTACGCTTCTCTATGGTTCTCAAATTGAAGAATTAGTTGCTGGAGAAGTAAAGTATTCGCAAGATTTAGAAACGACAACTTGTCAAAATAACTATCCATTAACTGATTTTCTGGTGGTTGCTGGTGGGGGATACCCAGGAAATAATGAAATTGCGTTAGAAAAAAATGTGCTTTATTTCCAAAGAACGTTAGCAAATCTTGGTTATAATCCAGAAGCGGCTAATATTTTCTTCGCGAATGGAAATGATGGACAAGCAACAATCCGCTATATTAACGAACAAAGAGAACAACAGTTTAAAGTGCCGGAAATTCCTAATTTACAAGGTGCAGCTACGAAAGACAATTTAGCAAATTGGCTAGAAGAAACGGCGGAAGAAAGTAGTGACAATCCGCTTTTTTTCTATTTTACCGGACATGGTTTTCCCGGATCTTTATTAATGTGGGAACGTCAGCAACTCACAGTGACAGAATTATCTCGTCAACTAGATAAACTACCTCAAAATACGCCAGTAGTAACGATGATGGCACAATGTTTTTCCGGTTCGTTTGCTGATTTTATTTATCAGGAAGGCGATCCTACTCAACCAATAGCTTTGCAAACTCGCTGCGGCTTTTTTGCTACTGTGAAAACTCGTCCTTCGGTTGGTTGTACTCCGGAAGTAAATGAAGCCGATTATCGAGATTATAGTTCCAGTTTCTTTGCTGGTTTAAGTGGCGTAGATCGCACGGGTGCAAAAGTAGCTTCGGCAGATTACAATCGAGATGGAAGAATCAGTTATACTGAAGCTCATGCTTTTGCGAAAGTAGATGAAAAAACGATGGATTTACCAATTTCTACCTCAGAATCGTGGCTACAAGATCGGGTGGTAGAAGCAGAGATGGAGAGAATATTGTCTAGCGCGATCGCGTCTATTCTCCCCAGCGCGCGTCCCGAACAAAAATATGTGGTAAACTCAATTGTCCAGATGTTTGATTTGGATTTGCAAAACTCTTATTTAGCCAATATTGCGACTCTTTCTCCCGAAGAAACTAACAGCGAAGTACAACAAGCTTATTTAGTACGTTTAGCAATGGAATTAGTTAATATTGCTAGCGAAAAGCAAATTCGAGAAACAGGCGATCCTCAAACAATAGCTATTCTCGATCGCCTAATCAAATGTGAAGCAACCTCACCCCAATAAAAGAGACAAGGGAGACAAGGAAGATATATAGATTGAATAGTTTTAACTAACTTTATCAACATTATAAATAAATAAAAACTTAGCGCCTTATCTTTGCGAGAAAATATTACACAAACTCGAACAAAATAAATTAATGACAACTCAAGCAAAATGGCAATTCTGGATCGACAGAGGCGGCACATTTACAGACATTGTCGCCAAAGATCCCAACGGAAAAATAATCATCCATAAACTATTATCAGAAAACCCCGATCGCTATCAAGATGCGCCCATTCAAGGAATACGCGAAGTCATGGAAATTCCTAGCGATCGCGCAATTCCTGCCGAGGAAATTGAAGTAGTCAAAATGGGAACAACTGTCGCTACAAACGCCCTTCTAGAAAGAAAAGGCGATCGCGTAATTTTAGCTATAACTAAAGGTTTCCGAGATGCTTTAAGAATAGGCTACCAAAATCGCCCCGATATTTTCGCCCGCGAGATTATTTTGCCAGAATTAGTTTACGAACAAGTAATCGAAGTTGAAGAACGCTATAATGCCCGTGGCGAAGAATTAATCCCAGTTAACAGCGCCAAAGTACGTCAAGATTTACAAGCTGCATACGACACCGGAATTCGCAGTTGCGCGATCGTTTTAATACATGGTTATCGCTACCCAAAACACGAAGAAGAAATCGCCCAAATTGCCAGAGAAATCGGCTTTACTCAAATCTCGGTATCTCACGAAGTTAGCCCTTTAATGAAAATAGTTAGTCGGGGCGATACTACGGTAGTTGATGCTTATTTGTCACCGATTTTGCGTCGCTATGTCGATCGAGTTTCCAGTCAATTAACCACAACTAAATTAATGTTTATGCAGTCCAATGGTGGACTTGCAGATGCAAATTTATTTCAAGGAAAAGATAGCATTCTCTCCGGACCCGCAGGGGGAATTGTCGGGGCTGTGAAAACCAGTCAAGTTGCTAGTTTCGAGAAAATTATTGGTTTCGATATGGGGGGAACTTCCACCGATGTCACTCATTACGCAGGCGAATACGAACGCAGCTTTGAGACAGAAATTGCTGGGGTAAGGTTGCGAACTCCGATGATGTCGATTCATACAGTTGCGGCTGGGGGCGGTTCGATCGTTCAATATGATGGGGCGAGATATCGCGTGGGACCCGAATCTGCGGGGGCGAATCCAGGTCCGGCGGCTTATGGAAGAGGCGGTCCGTTGACAGTTACCGATTGTAATGTGATGGTTGGGAAGCTGCAACCGGAATTTTTCCCGAAAGTGTTTGGCAAAAATGGTGATACGGCTTTGGATGCAGAGGTTGTCAGGGAGAAGTTTAGCCAATTAGCGGCGGAAATTGGTGATGGGAGAGATCCTGAAGCGATCGCGGCGGGATTTTTAGCGATCGCCGTGGAAAAAATGGCAAATGCGATCAAAAAAATCTCTCTTCAGAGGGGTTACGATGTCTCGAAATATACTCTTTGCTGTTTTGGAGGGGCGGGAGGACAACACGCTTGTGCGATCGCTGATGCTTTGGGTATGAAACAAGTATTTATTCATCCCTATGCAGGGGTTTTATCTGCTTATGGAATTGGTTTAGCAGATATCCGTGTTTTGCGCGAAAAATCGGTGGAAGCGAAGTTAGAACCAGATTTATTACCTCAACTAGAAAGCGAATTAACTTCCTTAATTGCTGCTGGAAAAGAGGAGTTAAATCGTCAAGAAATTAATTCCCACGCTGAAATTACCATTCTCCGCAAAGTACATCTGAAATATCAAGGAACTGACTCAAGTTTAATCGTTGACTTTGGCGATCTTACAATAATGAAACAAGAATTTGCCACTACCCATCAGCAGCGTTACGGTTTCACGATGGCAAATAAAGCTTTAATTGTTGAAGCAGTTTCTATTGAATTAATTTGTCCTACTCAAAGTTCGCAAGAAGAGATAATTCAACGGCAAACTGACGAACCTCCACAACCAGTCGCTACTGTGCAAATGTATGCGGCAAATAGTTGGCAGGAAACACCCGTTTACCAGCGAAAAAATTTACAGCCCGGTGATGTAATTGCTAGTCCAGCGATAATTATTGAACCAACTGGAACTAATATTATTGAACCTGGTTGGGAAGCTGAAATTAACTCTTTTAATCATTTAGTTTTAAACCGCAGAACCACACAGCAAAATACCGATAAGCAGAATTTTTCTCAGAGTTCATCTGTGGAAGAACCCGATCCAGTTTTGTTGGAAATCTTTAATAATTTGTTTCGATCGATCGCCGAACAAATGGGGACGACGCTACAAAATACTAGCTATTCAGTTAATATCAAAGAACGCCTCGATTTTTCTTGTGCAATCTTCGACCAAGACGGGCAATTAGTCGCAAATGCACCGCATATTCCCGTCCATTTAGGGTCAATGAGTGAAAGCGTGACGAGTTTAATTAGTGACTATGGAAATCAGCTTAAACCAGGGGATGTTTATGTTTTAAATAATCCTTATAATGGCGGGACTCATTTGCCAGATGTTACGGTAATTACGCCTGTTTTTTCTAACTCTCAACCTCTCTTTTATGTTGCTTCTAGAGGACATCACGCAGACATCGGGGGAATTACGCCCGGTTCGATGCCTCCTCACAGTAAAAATCTCGAAGAAGAGGGAATACTTTTAGATAATTTCTTGTTAGTTGAAGCTGGAAATTTTCGCGAAGCAGAACTTAGGGAAGTGCTGACTTCCGGCAAATATCCAGTTCGCAATCCCGTGCAAAATGTTGCCGATTTACAAGCACAAATAGCGGCGAATGAAAAGGGCGTACAAGAGTTACAAAATATGGTAGAATTGTATGGTTTAGAAACCGTGCAAGCTTACATGGGTTTCGTGCAAGATAATGCCGAAGAATCAGTCAGAAAAGTTATTCATGCGCTCAAAGATGGTAGCTTTGAGTTAGAATTAGATACTGGGGGTAAAATCAAAGTAACTATTATAATTGACCGCGAAAATAGAAGCGCAAAAATAGATTTTACTGGCACATCTGGGCAATTAAATAATAATTTAAATGCGCCATCGGCAGTTTGCAAAGCAGCAGTTTTGTATGTTTTTCGGAGTTTAGTAAATGACGATATTCCTTTAAATGCAGGCTGTCTCAAACCCTTAGAAATTATTATCCCCGAAGGCTGTTTACTTAACCCGAAATATCCGGCGGCTGTGGTAGCTGGAAACGTGGAAACATCGCAAAACATTACCGATTGTTTGTATGGCGCATTAGGTGTCATGGCAGCTTCTCAAGGCACAATGAATAACTTCACATTTGGGAACGAAAAATATCAGTATTATGAAACAATTTGTGGTGGTTCCGGTGCCGGGGAAAATTTTCACGGAACCGATGCAGTACATACTCACATGACTAACTCGCGGCTGACCGATCCAGAAGTATTAGAATGGCGTTTTCCAGTATTATTAGAAAGCTTTAGTATTCGCCCAAATAGCGGCGGCAAAGGCAAGTATTCTGGTGGTAACGGAACGATCCGTCGAATTAAATTTTTAGAACCAATGACAGCAGCAATTTTATCGAGTCGTCGTCAAATAGCACCTTTTGGGTTAGCAGGAGGAGAACCAGGTTTAGTCGGGAAAAATTGGCTCGAAAGACAGGATGGGAAAGTCGAAGAATTAGATAGTACGGCGACAACTCTAGCTAATCCTGATGATATATTTGTTATCGAGACTCCTGGTGGTGGCGGATACGGTCAACAAATTGAAGATTAGAAATTAAATCATCCCATTTAACCTTGTCATTGGCGAGCAGATCTGGTAATTTCGCTCGCCGACAATCTCTGGAAAAACAACTTGAATATACACAGGTGTGGATTTTCAATTTTTAGCCACCTTCTTTCCGAAATCTTCACTTTTAGGTTTTAACGTCGAAGATGAAAGTCAAACAAGTACAAGCAAAACTTGGTTGATAGACAAAACAAAGCAGTTAGGGAATGAAATTGTTGCCCTGAGATGTCAAGGAGGATCGAAAATGTATTTAGAGCAAAAGAAGCCTGAAGGTGGCGATCGCGGCATTCTGACAGCAGAAGGGATTACTTACACGGATCTAGCATACCCAGAGTACGACAACGCTCTAGCAGGAATTCCTCTAGCTATTTGTCAACAAAAGCTTGCTTTCGGCTTTTTTAGCTACTGTAAATACGCAGAGTTAGCGCTACGTGGGTTAAAAGCAGCAGGCTTCCCCATGAAAAAAGTTTCTCTCATTTCGCGAACCGAAAACAAACAAATTCACCAAGTGGCAAAAACTAGCGTGCTTACAGGTAGTCATTTAAACGGGATTACCAAAGTGCTAATTGGTTTGGGAATGTTAAGAATGCCAGGAATTGGCACTGTAATTGTCGCAGGCAATCTCTCGAAAGAATTGACCAAATTTAATCCTATTGACGCTGCGGCTCGTGGATTGATTGGTATTTTTTGCGATCGCGGTGTTTCTTTCGAGCAAGCAAAAAAATTAAACCAAGTCGTCGGTGAGGGAAATTATTTAGTCACGGTTCAAGGTACGGAAAATCAAATTCGCTACGCTGAAGCTATCTTGGCTCGTTACTGCCTTGAGAATTGGGAAGTGTACTAAAAGATTTGAATGTTGATTCGTAACTAACTACTACATAATTTAGCCTGTTTTGGCGGGCTAATTTTTTTTATAGGAAAATTTAAGAATTGAGAAGTTGTTCGGCGGTAAAATTAAGTTCGGGGAAAGTCGGAGAGATGACAATCTCGCTACCTTGATACCGATTCATCTGATAAGTTTGTTTCTCATCTAATACGCAAACAAAAATCGTCGGTAGCTTGGGATTTCCTAAATAGCTGCGACTGGCGATCGCTAAATAATCGACAATCCAATATTCAGGAATACCCAAGCGCTGATACTCTTCCAACTTATCCACATAATCATCCTCCCAATTTGTCGAAACAATTTCTACGGTTAATTGGGGCGGTTCCAAGAGTGCCGAATAAGCGGTAGGATGAGCTTCCCAAATAGTTTTATCAACTACTGTAACATCCGGATGACGACCTTGTTCGCGTTCCTGTTTTGTTTCAGTTTGAATCACAATTCTACCCGAAACTCGATAGTTTAACTGAAGTCGTTCCACTTCTTTATCAAACTGTCGGAGAATAAAATCTGCCAAATCTTCATGTTGTCTTGTCGGTAAAATACGCATAATTTCCCCGTTAACTAATTCATAGCGTCCCTCCTCATCCGGAAGTTGGTTGACAAATTGCTCGAAGGTAAGTTTTTGCGTGAGTTGATTTGTAGTCATAGTTGTTGTCTGGGGTAAGGTGAAAGTGCGATCGCTATCTAAGAAAAATTATCCTATTGTTCCTAAATTATCAATAAGTTTATTCGCAAGTTGCTGCAACTTAGGATAAAGATCAACAGCATTCTGCTTTAATTTTGCCGCAGAGGTTGGACTGAGGTTCATCCCAACATGAGCAATATCATTGCGTAGCCCTGTCATTTTGCTCCAAACTTTAGCAATTTCATCTGCTTCTGGTAAAGATTCTAACTGTTCATCACATTTACTAGATTTAATTTGGTGAGAATTCTTTTTCCGTTTTTGAGCAGCATTGTTCAAAGCATTTTCTACGGGTCTACGACCTTCATGATTATCAAACATTTGAGAGCTTAAATCAAATTTAAAGACTAATACTGAAACTAGCCATTCTCTAGCTAAAGTAGTAGCTTGAACAAGTTGATCGCGGTCAATGTACCACTTAATCATCGATAATTGAATTTTTAACTGAGCTGCGAAATTTTCTATTTTTTTAGGATTATCGAGAGCAAATTGTCCATATTCTTTAACAATTTTATCTGCTAATAAAGAAAAAGGTTTAGCTCTATCTTCAAAGCTATTTTCTGCATTTCCTATTATTTTTTCTAACTGAGTTGCCGATTCCATTGTTTCTATGGGTCGAGTAATACTTAATGCTAAAGAAATATTTTCAATAGCTTCAGAAGATTTTTCAAGTTGCTTTCTAATTGGTCGGGTAGATGGATTATTTCTTAATTCTGTATTTGAGGGAATAGCGCTTTTCAGTAAATTAGCTAACGCTTGTCCGTCTCCAAGTTTAACAAAGCGGTTAGTTGCGGTTAGCCAGTCGATCATGGATACAAATTCTGATAAATCAATTACAGGAGCTATTTTTTGATCGTTTTTCAAATCAAATGCGCCATAGTAAATTGCTTCAATAGTGACATTTTTAGCAGTTTTGAGATAAGCTGCAAAGAGAAATGCAAGAAATGGGAGCGATCGCAGTCCGTGAGTAATATCAAAAATTACGCGATCGCCTTCATCCACATATTGAGTAATAATTTTGAATGTTGACCACATTTCTTCAGTTGTCCTTCCTGTGGGGATATCAACTGGTTTAATACGAGAATCGCCTAAAGCTTCCAAAACTGGCCAAGCACTTGCTTTAGCTTCTTCTGTAAGGCAAACTAACATCATGTCATATTGACAAAATTGATGTAATGCTTCACCAAATACTTTACCTTTATAAGTTTGCTCGGCGTAGCCATAAGTTGTTTCATATGAAGACTTGCCTAAAAAAGTAATAATTTTAGTTTGACTCATGGTAAAAATCCTCAAATTAGTTTTAAAGCCGTTTGTCCCATTCCGAGACGAGTTTTCATCCCTGTACCGGAAAATTGTGCATACTGAATTAGTAAGTGAGCAACATTAGCTAAAAGGGGATCGACGCGATAAAAAACCTGTAACTGAATGTTACCGACAAACCCGGAAACAAAGCCTCGTTGTAGTCGATAAGTGCGAGTTTTGAGTCGATGTCGTTGCAGGGCGATCGCGTTTTCCAAATAGCCAATTAATTCATCACCTCCTAAGTATACGGGTGCAAAATGATTCCATCTTTCTAACCAACTGCGAAACAATAAGCTGGGAACGGGAAGCGGTAAGTTAATGCTACCCTGAGAAAATGCCGTTGGTGTGAGAAATTCTAAATTGAAGCGTCGGGTGGGTTCTGGCTCGTTGGCGACAAACGTGGTATAAAGTTCTTCGTAAGTGGCGATCGCGTCATCACGTTCAACAATTGTAAAGCTGACACCGAGAAAGTCCAGAGAATCAGCCAAATCCAAAGACGCGATCGCGTTTGAAGCTCTTTCGTTTAATCCACACAAAAAAAGCTGATAACATTCATCTGACTCGAAAGTAAAAAAATCTTTTTCTCCTGAATATCTGCCAATTAAACCAGAACAAGTAACCGCAGGTATCGTCTCTTTCCCAATTTCTAATTCTAGTTTTTCATGCAATAATTTAACTAAAGCTAAACAATAAGAACGCGGTAACACGATCGTTCCTTGAGCTTTTAGGGTCAATGTTGTCTTAATTAACATCAAAGTACCTTCAACTTCACCCAACCAGGAACGTAAGCAATTTCACCATTTTTATTAACAATAGTTCGACGAGATTTAGGAGCTTCAAACCCTGGTGCTTTAATTCCACAAACATCCCGTAGTTCCGAGCGAGTTTCGTCTTGAAACAACCAACTAATTGTTGTTCCTGTCATTCCACTTCCCCATCCTAAACGTAATTGATAGGGACAGTCTTCTTTTTCGTATAGTCGGCGAATACGATCGAAATCTAAACTTTTTCCTTGATCTTGATGACGATTATTAAATATACTCTGCCAATAATCAAACTCACCATCCCATTGATCCTGAGCAAATTTTTGGCAAATTGTTAAAAGTTCCGCAAGATTTTTGAAAGGAATTTGCATACCTTGTTGATGGTGAAACCACTGGAGCATTTCTGTATCTAAAACAATTGTAAATTCTGTATAGACATTACGCACCATTTCTGCATAAAGAGGAGCTTTATATTTAGCTTTTCGTTCATGTTTATCCTGAAAGTAACTAGAAACTATTACTTCAGCCGTAACCGATAAATTACGGTTGATTCTCTTACCATTTTTGTTAGTAATTTGCTGTTCTAATAACGGTTGAGAATCTTTTATCTGAATTGCTCGCATAAAATCTCTACTCTGCAAAGTAGTTTTTCCAGGAGCCTGTTGATTTTGATAAATTAGGTTGAAATTAGAAAACAAGTTCTCCATAAATAAATTTTTGTCAGCAAATTTTTGCTTAAATTTACTTGTTAGTTCTCCAGATTCAAGTTTTTCTCTTAACCTACGTTCAATTTCACTAACTCGTTGTGGGGTTTCATACTTATCAGCGTGCTTAAGGAGATGATACGCGATCGCAGTCCGAATTGCACCCTTAATCGAACTACCGGGAATATACAGTTGTCCCAAGCCATTGCGAATCATGGGACGCAAATCTGTCACTCGATTCTGAACCCAATTACGAGTGCTAGTTAATTTAGGAAAAATCGCATTTCCTTCTGCATCTTTTGTCTCTTGCCAATTGTTACCAAAGACTTGTTTTAATAAGCTAGAAATGTTTTTTCTATTTTCGATTGCCTCAACATAATCGTCTAACCTACCACGACTGTATAATTCTTTTGCGAGTGCTTCTTGATTCGGCAGATAAACGCGATTTGAAGTTTCAACATACTCAAAAGGATTTAGTTTGGAAACCTCTGAACCAATATGTAACATTGGACTTGTTAAGCGAATACGTTTCGATTCATAAACTTTTGGTTTAGTGAGAGCAAATTCGTTAGCAATAGTCATGATTTATTTAAGTTAGGAATACAAAGAGGAAGACTGAGACTAATTCCACTGCGATAAATACGATGTAATTTATATTTTTCAGGTGTTACATCTGCTAGTTGTCCTTGAGGCGAAACTGGAAAAACCGATCCTTCACTGAACATTCGCACCATTTGACGACGTAGTTGATAGCCAGAGGAAAATGAAGCAAGCCATCCGCCTCTTTCGAGAATTTCGTAGACTACAGATTGGTGAATTTCTCCTTGATTATTAAATAAATTAGCTGACAAAGGTAATTCCCAAAATAAGCTAATTAAGCTATAACTATTAGCTTGAGAAAAATTAAGGATATCTTGCCATTCTTGCGGAAAATCGAGCCATTCTACCTTAAAACGTCCTGCACCACTAGAACGTTCTCCTCCTAATCCTTCTTCTCCTAAAAAGTGTAAAGTTGCTTGAATTTCGTTTTCGAGTTCTGGATTAGGTTGAGTAAACTTTAGCAAAAAGTAAAGTCCTGAATGTCGGTGTCGGTTTTCTTCATACTCGAATTGGACAAATCCTGTATGATAAAAGTTCGTTGCTCTGGTATTTCGGTCGATAGCTACTTTTGGGAGTTTGTGCTTTTTGTATACTTGACCATAAGCAAATGTTCCAGCTTTTTGTAAAGGATCTGATTTTTTAGCTTTCTTTTTAGTTTCTGCAATTAGTTCGTCGCGATCGCTAGTAGTAAATCCTTCTCCTTGATACCATCTTTGCCAAACTTCTAACGGTAAATACGTTAGCTTTTTGTAAGTTTTAGTGAATTCCAGGTCATTTTCTACGTCATACCCTTGGGGAAAAACTAGCGGTTTAGGAAGGTAGTAAATGTACTTTCCTTCCTGACATCGATAGATAAAAGTGGAACTATGGCGAAAGGGTGGTGAAGTTTTGAAGTCTTCGAGTAATTTCTCTACTTTATCTTTGCCAAATAACCTGGCATAGTTGCTAATTAAAGCACTAAAAAGTGTGTCCGAGCGCACTCGTTCGCTTGCTTCTTCAATGCCAATTCCAGTTTCGCCAAAATGAACGGGATTTCGACCAAAGTTAAGTCTAACTAATTTCCACATACTCGTAGTTATGATGATTTTGTTTCTGGAAGTAAGGCTCTTACTTCACCAAATCGACTCAAAAGTTCTGCTGTATTCTCAATTGAAGAAACTAAGGCAGAACTTGTTTCACCCAGAGTCATGCGGCGATAGTGTTCTATATCTCGATACTCGATTTTGAAATTTTCAAAGCTGACTTTTCCATAACCGCGAGAGCCATGTCCACCAAGTGCATCATCTTCGAGAATAGCGAGTGCGATCGCTAAATTTTGTAAATCTTCTACGGCTTGGTCTTTATTTTCTACCGTGTAAACCATCTCAAAGTTAAATTCTGTACCGGCGGGAACTCGTTCCAACTGACGAGGGTTTGCGGCTGCGGTAACGCGGTCAATGCTATTTTCAAATTTCCACTCAGTCATATACAAACCAGTGTCAATTTTTTTCAGCTTTTCCACAGATGATTCGCTCAAATGACAATCTCTAACAATCAAACGTGCTGGATGATTACGTCCTTTAATGAGAGTGTATTCTTCCTCATTTATAATCTTTTTTTCTTTCGTTTCTAAGTCTTGTGCTGAAGCAACAGAAGACTTAATCCAACAATCTGTACCACCTGTTGAACCAAATACCCGACTCAAAGGACAAGTTTTTGCTCCTTCAAAGTAAATAAATTTATCGCCAGATATTTTCGTATAACCGTTTTCTAGGTCGTCACTTTCATAACGATAAGTACCACTTCCACCAGGTCGGTTCAAAGGTTTTTTTAGCCACCGCTCTAAAATCGCTCGTAGTTTACCTTTAAGGGATGAACCAGGTAAATAAGGCTGCTGTGTAATTGGATCGCGAATGACAGGTTTATCTAATCCTCCAATATCTAAATTTTCACCACCACCGCCAATGTGTAATCCTGTTTTGACGAGCAAATTGCTAGTTATAACTAACTTTCCTAATAATTCTTTTTGGGGTCTATCAATGACTTCCGACATAACTATTTTCCTCCTTCTGCTTTGTGATAAGCAATAATTGATTCAATGAATTGAACTAAGCGATTAAAGTCTTCGATACTGTGAACTTTGTCAATTGCGGTAGACATAACTTGACTAAGGGGTTTTGCCGCTCTTTGTCTTGCTGCTGCATAAGCTAATTTTGGTTTGAGGAGAACAATATCAGGCTCTATTTTGACGAAAACATCTTTTTGGGTTTCGGTTTGAGCAATTTGTGATTTGATGCGATTAATTGCATCTAAAAATTTTCTGATTTGGTTAGTTTCTAACCTTTGTCTTTTGAGAGCGGGACCTAATTCTTGAGCGTGTTCGACAAGAAGACGAATTGGATAAGTTTGTAAAGTTCCTGGTAGATCGTTAATTTTTTTTACTATTTCTTCTGTATGATCTCGATTTGGCTCATTGCTAACTTTGTTTGTTGAATGTTTTTTTCTATTTGTGTCAGATTTTTGGGAGAACTTTGGCTTATTTGGTGGTTGTGTCATTTTAACGATTTAATAATTCAATCCAAGTTGCGATCGCGCGAAAGTAAGGCGCATTGTAAGGGCTTTTTAGCGATGTACGAAAATCCTCGTTGTTAAGGACTTTTTTGGGTAAACGCGCTAAAGTATAAGCAATCTGGGGGAGATGCAAATAATATTTGATGTCTTGAGTTTCATAATTATACTGTTCCTGACGTTGATTTTCAATGTCTTCAATCATTCGCTCTTGTATTTGAGCCACCTTCAGTAAATTACGGACGAAATTACGGGAATATTCAACACTAATTTGTTTTTGTTGTAAGAGTGAGACAAAGGGAAAGATTCCCAATAGTTCTGGTTTACTAGGTTTGTTTTTAATGATTTTCCAATAGTCTTTATCTTGGTTTTGGACAAAATCTATTTCAAATTTACCTAACCATTCGTCCCATTTAAAAACTTGACCAAATAAACCTAAACTATCGCGTCCGTTATTTTTGGCAGCTTCTTCAGCTTCTCCTGATTCTGAGGCTGCTTGATAAAGAGGAAATTTACTAACAGCAAGGCTAACTCCACCCGAAAGTGTAATATCTGGATTATAACCTGTATAAGCGCGAAATGCTTGATAAATATCAAAAGCAAATTCGACAACTTCATTCCACGCACCACTGATAAAAAGGTCGTCACCGCCAGCATAAATAAAGAGTAAATTTTGGTGCTCTTTGTCAGTTAATTTGTTAAAGCCTTGAGTATTTATTTGTCTATATTCTGCTAAAAAATTGAGATACGCTTTAAAAAAGTAAGTCATCATTCGAGACAAACCTGCTAATCGAGGTAAGGTTAAGTTTTCATTTAAACCATTAGCAAAAATCTGACCTAATTTATCAACATCCATCCGAAGATAGCCAACTCTTTTAATTCCATCCGCCGCTTCTGCTAATTCATTGGCGCGAATAGTCGAGTTTTGCTCTTTAGAATTAGAACTTTTTTTAGCATATTGACCTAAAAAGAATGAGGTAGGATTAGGGCAATGGCGAAATTGGTAATCGCTAATTTTCCAATTATTAACTAATAAAGCTAACTCGGAATTTTGTGCAACAGTTTTTGCAGATGGACTTAAGTAGTAATATACTTTAAACTTATCAAAGTTAAATATCAGCGAATCTTTAGAATTATCAGGTTGATTTTGTTGGGAACGAACGATTGTATTAACTTTGAGTAGTTTGCCACCTAAGTCATACATTTTTTTACAAGTTGGACAAGCTAATACAGAGTCTTCTTCTTGAGATAATTGTTTTAAATCATTTGTATCGTCTCGATGACAAACTTTACAAGGTTCATAGCTTGGTTTACACTTGAGAAAGTCGGTGAGTTGGTTGTCAAATTTGCGCTGCTTTTGTTTTGCTAATTTACGTGGTGCTTCTTTCCAGGCTTGAGAGATTTCTTTGGTGTTCAGGTCTTTGGTTTTAAGGGTGACATAATCTAGAGCCAGAAATATTTTACCTTGGAACTCTTCAAGTAACCATTTATTAAAGCGATCGCGTATTTGATTAATCTTTTCCTCAACTTGAGCCTGATTACTGCCAGTAAGGATATATATGTTTCCTCCTCCGGCATAAATGACGTTAGTTCGAGGCAAATTTAGTTCTGCTAACACTTGCTGAACAACTTCTTCAGTAACTAACTCTAAGTAAAAACTTCTCGCACGAAGAGACTTTAGTGCACCATCCGCAGAAATTGTATAGATAAATTTTTGAATTCCAGAAAGATCGCCAGCGACTAAACAAAGTTCTGTAGCCTCAGTATTTTCCCCTAGAGCCGCAGCAACCGCCGCCGTAGAGCGAATGAGATCGCTAAAGGCGATATCCGTTTCACCAAAACTAATGAATGAGCCGTATTTCTCGACAATTAAAGTAAGTAGTGCCAAATTTTGCCAATCTTCTTGAGCGAGTTTCAGTTTAGTCAAGTCTTTTGCGATTTGCTGCTTTAGATTATCTAAATCATCATTTGTCGGCTTCCGGTTACAAGGATAAGGAATTGGGGGAGTGGAATCGGCGATCGCGTCTGGTTTCCAGTAATATTCCCAATCTTGTCCTTTGTCTAATTTGACGAAATCAAACAATAGACGCAACGAATCTATTTTAGTTTTCTCTGTCCATTGAAAAAGTTTCTTCGCTTCCTCAATCGCCTTACAATCTTCTGGATACTCACATCCTTCTGGTAAGGTAAAATTAGCCCATTTTGCTAACCCGTAAACACCTTGCTGGAATATCTTTAAAGCAATTTCTTTACTAGACATAGAACAAACCTTAATTGTCTAAATTAAAAAACCTTAGCTTCACCGTAATTAATTCACCATAACCTTCAATAAGATATTGTTTTGGTATATCTAAGTACGATTCAGTTGCTGAATTGTTTCGGTTTATATACCATCATAAGATGACTACTATAGTTTTCGGCAACTGGTGAATTTACAGTTCTTAAAAAATTCCCTAAACTTAATTTTCTTGATAAATAGCCTCGGGTAAGTCTATTTTCAAGACTTGTGCAACGTTAATATCAGGCGTGTGAGTAGCCACGACAACTGCCCCTAAGCGCGTGTCGTAACACCCTACCCAGGCGGCGGGATGGCATTCGTGGACGAGGTATCCGTAGCACCAAATTGGTGCTTTTCCTTCGATAACTATGCCTTGGGAAAAATCAATTCCTCGTGGTAATTTTAGTCCTTTTAAGTCGGCGGGAGTAATTATGCCGTTTGCTTTAGTAATTTCAATGTGTAAATGTTGATAAGGTAGATTGTCTTTGGTTTCGTGGGAAATGATTTTTAGTTGGATTGCGCTCATGACAATTGTTAGATTATGTCTTTGCTAATTTAACATAATAATTGAAGATTAGAGATTTGAACTACAGTCCGTTACCGATTAAAATAAATGCTGCTCAATAATAGGGATCTTACCATTGGGAGTTAGCCGAATTACTATTAATTAATGTTAATTATACTTGACGTAATGCTTCGGCTTTGCTCATATTTCCTTGTTTGAGGAAAGTATAAAATTGAGTCATCAATTCCTGTGTAGTGAAGTCGTCTATTTTCCCTAAAGAGGCGATCGCGTTTTTGTCGCCGATTTCTCTGGCTAAGTTTAATGCTTGTTCATAATTCTCGCTAGATCGTATTTGTTCATTTTTGCATGAATACCGCCAATTTTCTCTCAAATGGTGGCTATTCCAGCTTGATTACTTATTTATCTCGCTATTGCTAAGGTTTAGGTCAAATTATCTCGTGTGAGTTTGTAGTTATCTAAGCGATTATAAACAATTCCTAGACTAATTAAATTGCGTCCTAAACCTGCTTTATCGTTTACTTGATAGCGTATTTGTAGCGATTGCTGCAAAAATTATAACTCCTCTTTGTATTGATAATTTAATTATTATTTTCTGAGGCGATCGCGTAATTCATACCCAGCGAGTAAGACTAACCCGATACTAAGAGGTAATAAGTAGTATACTGCTCGATAGGCGAGTAAGGAAGCGATCGCTGTATCGGGTTTTACTTGCGGTTGTAATAATAAGACGATAACTGTTTCAAATATACCTAAACCACCGGGAATGTGGCTAATTATTCCGCTTAATTGGGCTAATAAATAGATGCTAAAAAAAGCGGGAAAAGATAAGCCAGATGGTATTAGTAAAGTGTACAAAACTCCCGTAGCGATCGCCCAATCTAACCCGGAAATGGTAATCTGGGCTACAGACAGTCGCAACGAAGGAACTCGAAAGAGATGATTGTTGATTCGTAATGCTCGGTTATGAGTTAAAATACTGAGGATTAAGTACGCGATCGCTAAACTTAAGAAAATTCCCCCGACAATTTGCATCGATGCAAAAGGTAAGTTAAGTATTGCAGGTATCGGCAATGGTTGCGTAACGAATAAAATTCCACCCACCGCACACATTCCCACCCAAAAACTGAGATTACCATAAGCGATTACTTGCGCGATCGCCACTTTGGAAAGTCCCCACGCGGAATAAAGACGATAGCGAATTGCACTTCCCGTCACCAAAGCAAACCCCAGACTATTGCTAATCGTTACGCTAGTCAAGGCTGCGAGAGTCGTTTTATACCAAGGTAGAGGATAGCGTACATAACGTACTGCTAAAGCATCTGAGATTGTCATTATTCCATAACCGAGGGCAGCTAGCAACACCGAGAATAATAAGCGCGATCGCGGTAAATTAGCTAAACTGTTAGCAATATCCCGATAATTATACGCCTTTAGTTCGCGAGAAATTACCCACCCACAAAGGCTTAACAACAGTACACTAAATAAAACCGTTCCTAAATAGGAAAGGTGCTTCTTCTTCATTTATTTTCCCATTCTTTAGCAGTATCATTTCTAAGATAGCTAAAATATAGAAGAAGTTTACACAAGCGTAAAATGACAAATTTAAGCCAAGGTAGTCTAATTTCACTTTCTAATATTTCTCAACCTGACGTAGAAAACTTGCAAAGGCTGTACAAATTCCGCAAACCGACAGAAGTATTGACATTTTTAGATCGAAATTCCTTTCTAGTTTCCTTATTATTAGAAGCATACAACTACATTCGCTCACGCTTTCCTAATGCAGAGTTATTTCTCGAATACGTCCCCGATCCAGAAATCGACGATCCTCAGTTAGTAGTTTATATTGCCACATCAATTGTTAACCGTCAACAAGCAATTGATAATCTCGAACAAATAGATGAAGACTGGTGGCTAAATGTTTCAGATCGAACTCAGGGAAAAATTTATTTAACTTTAGATTAAGAATTAAAAAAAATAACGATTGTTTCTTAATTCAGTCATAGTTTACAACCTAATACTAGAAAAGTAGTTCCCTCATTCCAAACCCCCTCTGTTGTAGCTAATGCTTCTAATTCTTCTTCAAATTCAGCCTTGATTTTTGCTACTTCTCGATCTGAAAGTTCCGACAGTGGATGAGTGTCATTTCCCGGTGTCGGATAATCAACTAAATTCAACCTTTTTTTCGCCTCTTCTAAACTTACATAGTTTCCGTATTGCTCAGTCTTAATTTCCTTTGGTTCTAAACCAGCTTTTTCGAGTAATTGACGATATTTTTCCACACTACTTACTGAATCTGCTAATTGAAACAATGGCAGAATTATACCATATTTCTGCAATATTTTTTGTAAAACATTCATCGCGGCAAAACCTTTATCCGCCATGCTATGCAGTCCAATTATTCCTCCTGGTTTAAGCAACTGACACCAAAGTTTTAATGTCCCTTCTTTGTCAGGAAACAAAGGAAACGCATTCGCGCACAAAATGCGATCGAAGCTATTAGCTGGAAAATCTAATAATTCTCCATCAGCAAGGATAAATTCTACATTTTTTAGGTTTAAATTTCTAACTTTATTTCTCGCTTTTTCGAGCATTCCTGGAGCAATATCTACCCCAACCACTCGACCAGAATCGCCCACTAATTGAGCAACTTCTAGCGCTACATGACCAGTTCCCGTTGCTATGTCCAAAACTGCTTGTCCGGGGCGAATTTGTGCTTTTTCTACCAAACTATGAGTAATTTGAGGATGCCATTTACTCTCATCGTAATTATCGCTTCTACGAGTGTAAATTTCTGCTAATTGTTGCTTGTAATTATCTAATTTTAAGTCATTCATAAAAATTCAAGTGAGATATTAAACTATAAATATTATACAAAAAATAGCCTGACGACTAAAGGATAGGCTACACGAACCAGGTTCCCCTTCGCGGGCTAAGTTATTGATTTAAGGCTAAGGTATAAGTTAGCTATTGTCGTAAGTTATAGCTTTTTTTGCTTGTTTGCGTTTGAGNTAAGTTATAGCTTTTTTTGTTTGTTTACGTTTTCGCAGCGAACTTGCACCGAAAACACTAAAAGCTAGGAAACTTAAAACTGAAGTTGGTTCGGGTACTTTTTGAGTAGGATCTTCCGGTATATATCCAAACACCGTTGTGCTTATTTCCACGTAATCTAATGCGACATAAGGTTCTGGGTTTACATCAGTTGTGACAAAATTTAGTTTGAGATAACCATCATAACCTGTGCCATCTTCTGAGAGAGAAAAGATATCATTAAAAGCAACTTCTGCAAATCCTCCTAAGATTTGACCATCTTCTCCATTAATAGGAACCACCGTTGATAATTGTTGTGCAAACTTGGTACCATCTTGACGAGTAAATTTGACTTTTCCTAAATGATCTAAATCGCCATAGGTAAAGTTTAAAAATAGGGGACTATCGGGAATAATGTCTGCACTATCAACAAAAAAGTCAAAGACAAATTTGGCATTGTCAAACCTTAAACCAGAACCAGGTTTATAACCTTTTGACAAAGCAACATCAGTGAAGCGCGAACCCCTAGTTCCGATATTAGTAAAACCGCTACCCGTAACCGCAATATTATTTTTCTCTTCAGTTGAACGATAATCGAAATTGTCTCTGGTACTAGCTGCAACATAACCATCTCTGTTGCGGTCTGCGAGAAAGTCACCGGAACT